>DAITLT010000033.1:6917-16846 GCA_036835505.1 Pseudomonas sp. | reverse complement strand
TGCCGACCTTCGCCATGCACTCGATCCGCGAACTGGCCGGCAGCCACGACCTGGCCCACCTGGTCAAAGTCCTCAGCGCCTTCTACGCCAGCCGCGAACTGCCCTGATGGACTACCAGCAGCTCGCCAGCCTGCGCCAGCACCACCCGGCCTGGCGCCTGCTCTGCTCGCCCCATGCGCCACTGATCGTCAGCTTCCTCGAACGCAGCTTGCGCGCACCCAACCTGCGCAGCCTCGACCAACACAGCCTGGCCTCACGCCTGGAAGACCATCTCTACGCCCTGCGCCAGACCCAGGGCGAGGAGGCCTTCCCACGCACGGCGGCGGCTTACCTGGACGAATGGGCGGACAACGCCAACGGCTGGCTGCGCAAATACTACCCAGCCAACAGCGACGAGGCGCACTTCGAACTGAGCGCCGCCAGCGAGAAGGCCATCGAATGGCTGGCCAGCCTGAGCAAACGCCAGTTCGTCGGCACCGAATCGCGCCTGCTGACCATCGTCGAGCTGCTCAAGCAGATGGTCGAGGGCAGCGAAACCGACCCCGAAACACGCATCCATGAGCTGGAAAAGCGCAAGGCCGGCATCGACCAGGAGATCGCCCAGATCCGCGCCGGCCAGCTTGAGCTGATGGACGAGACGCGGGTCAAGGAGCGCTTTCTTGAAGTCGCCGCCAGCGCCCGCAGCCTGCTGGCCGATTTTCGTGAGGTGGAGCAGAACTTTCGCGACCTCGACCGCGCCGTGCGCGAGCGCATCGCCACCTGGGAAGGCAGCAAGGGCGAATTGATCGGCGAGATCTTCGGCGAGCACGAGGCCATCGCCGACTCAGACCAGGGCCGCAGCTTCCGCGCCTTCTGGGACTTCTTAATGTCGCCGGTGCGCCAGGAGGAGCTGTCCGAGCTGCTCCAGCAGACCTTTGCCCTGGCTCCGGTGCAGAGCCTACAACCGGATCGGCGCCTGCTGCGCATGCACTACGACTGGCTGGCCGCCGGAGAAACCGCGCAGCGCACCGTGGCGCGGCTGTCCGAGCAACTGCGTCGCTACCTGGACGATCAAGCCTGGCTGGAGAACCGGCGGATCATGCGCCTGCTGCGCGACATCGAGGGCCAGGCCCTGCAACTACGCGAACGGCCGCCGAGCGAGCTGTCGTTGCACCTGGACGATGCCGCGCCGAGCCTCAACCTGGCCCTCGACCGGCCGCTGTACAGCCCACCGCTGAAGCCGCAGATCGAACAGCAGATCCTCCTCGAAGGCGAAGCCGAGGGCAACCACGCCGCACTGTTTGACCAGGTGCAGATCGACAAGGCGCGCCTGCTCAGGCAGATCCGCCGCGCCCTGCAAAGCGAGCCGCAGATCAGCCTCGGCGAACTGCTGCAACATCACCCGCTGCAGCAAGGCTTGGCCGAGCTGGTCGCCTACCTGGAACTGGCCGCCGGCGATAAGCACAGCGCCTTCGCTGACGGTCAGACACAACTGATCACCTGGCTAGACGCCCAAGGCATCCAGCGCCGCGCCGCCATTCCCTTGATCGTCTTCAGTCGTTAGTTTGGACTGCCGGAATGCCCCTGCTTAGACCCGCCGAAAACACCACGAGAGAAAAGCCATGAGCGACATCCCCGTTAGCCTGACCACACCACCCGATGGTTACGGCGACTGGCTGGCCGACCTCAAAGGCCGCATCCACAATGCCCAGCAGCGCGCCACGCTGGCGGTGAACCGCGAATTGGTGCTGCTCTATTGGCAGATTGGCAAGGATATTTTGACCCGGCAGGCACAACAGGGCTGGGGCGCCAAGGTGATTGAGCGGCTGGCCCATGACTTGCGCAGCGCGTTTCCGCAGATGAAAGGCTTTTCCCGCGCCAACCTCATGTACATGCGCGCCTTTGCCGAGGCCTGGCCGGATGCCGCAATTGTCCAACAGACTGTTGGACAATTGCCCTGGGGCCATAACCTGGTGCTGCTGACCAAGCTGAAACAGCCCGAACTGAGGCTGGCCTACGCCCAGAACGCCATTGAACATGGCTGGTCGCGCAACGTGCTGAATATCCACATTGAAACCCGCCGTCTGGAGCGCTCGGGCAAGGCCGTTACCAACTTTATCGAGCGGCTGCCGGCACCTGGCACGGATCTGGCCCGGCAATCCCTCAAGGACCCTTATCTATTTGATTTTCTCGATGTGGGCAAGGAGGCGGATGAGCGGGAAATCGAAACCGCCCTGGTCAAACACATCACCCAGTTTTTGCTGGAGCTGGGTGCCGGCTTTGCTTTTGTTGGGCGGCAGGTGCATCTGGAGGTCGGCGGAGACGATTTTTTCATCGACCTGTTGTTCTACCACCTCAAGCTGCGCTGCTATGTAGTGATCGAACTCAAGGCCGACAAATTCAAGCCCGAACACCTCGGCCAGTTGAGCTTTTACCTCACGGCGGTAGACATGCAGGTCAAGTCGGAACAAGACCATCCCACCATCGGCCTGCTGTTGTGCAAGAGCAAAAACAAGGTGGTGGCCGAATATGCCTTACGCGGCAAGGAGCACCCGATTGGCGTGGCAGAGTACCAACTTATCGAATCCCTGCCGCACGAGTTGCAAACCAGCCTGCCCAGCGTTGAGCAGATTGAGCGCGAACTGGCAGGGGATGATGGCACTTGCCTGAAGGATGACGCCTAATGACCCGCCCCACCCTCTGCAGGAAGGCCGAAGGGCTCTGTCCATTGAACAGCACAGCCGCTAGCTAGAGAAACCCATGTCCGACGCCCCTGACTCCGCCCTGTCCCTGCCATTGATCGCCCTGTTCAAGGGCGTGCTCTACCAGGAAGACGATCCGGCCCTGTGGCAGAACTTGCTCGAACTGCAGAGCCGGGTGCGCGACTACCTGGGCGTGCTCGGCCTGCAACTGATCCTCGACGAGGCCGAGGGCTATGCCTACCTGCGCCAGCATCAGGAAGATGAGCAGACCGCGCCGGAGCAGGCTGCCCTGCCGCGGCTGATCGCCCGGCGCCAACTCAGCTACCCGGTGAGCCTGCTACTGGCCTTGCTGCGCAAGCGCCTGGCCGAGTTCGACGCCGGCAGCGGCGAGGCCCGTTTGATTCTCTCCCGCGGACAGATCGCCGACCTGCTGCGACTATTCCTCGCCGAGGGCAGCAACGAAGCCAAGCTGGCCGACCGCATCGACGGGCATATCGCCAAGGTGGTGGAACTCGGCTTCCTGCGCCGCCTGCGCGGCAAGGACGAGCAGTTCGAGGTGCGGCGCATCCTCAAGGCCTATGTCGACGCCCAGTGGCTCAACGAATTCGACCAGCGCCTGCGCGACTATTCCCAGCCAGGCGAGGCATCTCAAGGCGCAGCCGCAGCAAGCGCTGACGAGGTGAATCCATGACCACCCCGCAAACCCTGCAATTGCTGGATTTCGCCAGCAGCGACGAGCGCGCCGGCTTTCGCCTGCATGCCTTCGAGGTCTACAACTGGGGCACCTTCCACCAGCGCGTCTGGCGCTTCCCGGCCGGCGGCGACAATGCCCTGCTGACCGGCGACATCGGCTCCGGCAAATCGACGCTGGTGGATGCCGTCACCACCTTGCTGGTGCCGGCGCAGAAGATCGCCTACAACAAGGCCGCCGGCGCCGAGGCCAAGGAACGCAGCCTGCGCTCCTACGTGCTCGGTCACTACAAGTCCGAACGCAGCGACGCCGGCCTCAGCGCCAAGCCGGTGGCGCTGCGCGACCACAACAGCTACTCGGTGATCCTCGGCCACTTCTATAACGAGGGCTTCGACCAGCACTTGACCCTGGCCCAGGTGTTCTGGCTGAGTGAAAACCGTGGTCAACCGCAGCGCTTTTATCTGGTGGCCGATCGCGCACTGTCGATCACCGAACATTTCGCCAATTTCGGCAGCGATTTGTCGGCCCTGAAAAAGCGCCTGCGCGAGCTGCCCAACGTGGTTCTCGAAGATAGCTTCAGCGCCTATGGTGCGGCCTTCCGTCGGCGCTTCGGGATCGACAACGAGCAGGCCCTGGAGCTGTTCAGCCAGACCGTATCGATGAAATCGGTGGGCAACCTCACCGACTTCGTCCGCGAGCATATGCTCGAAGAGCTGCCGATGCAGGAGCGCATCGGCGCGCTGATCAACCACTTCGACGACCTCAACCGCGCCCACGAGGCGGTACTCAAGGCCAAGGATCAGATCGCCCAACTGCGCCCGCTGAGCGAAGACTGCCAGCGCCACACCAGGGTCGCCAGCGAAGCCGAGCACTTCACCGCCTGCCGCGAGGCGCTGTCGCCCTGGTTCGCCCAGCTCAAGAGCGAGCTGCTCAGCAAGCGCCTGACCAATCTGCAACAGGACGGCGACCGCCTCGGCGAGCAGCGCCGCAGCCTCGCCGAGCGTCGTGAGCAGGGCCAGGCACGGCGCGACGAGCTAAACCGCGCCATCGCTCAGAACGGCGGCGACCGCCTGGCCGCGATCAAGACCGAGATCCACGCCAGAAGCGCCGAGCAGCAACGCCGGCAGGGCCGCGCCGAGCAATACGACGAACTGGCCAGCGCTCTGGAATTGCCCCTGGCGCTGTCGGCCGAACCCTTTCTGGCCAATCGGCAGGCTCTGGCTAGCCAGCGCGAAGACAGCCTGCAAGCGCGCGACCGAGCCAAAAACGATGAGACCGAAAGCTCGGTAGTCTTCCACCGCCTGCGCCAGCAGCACCAGGAACTGCACGAAGAACTGACCTCGCTACGCGGTCGCCGCTCAAACATCCCGGCGCGCAGCCTGGAGATCCGCCAGCGTCTGTGCGCGGCGCTGCAGCTGGATGAGGACGAGCTGCCCTTCACCGGTGAGCTGCTCCAGGTGCACGAAGATGCGCGCGACTGGCAGGGTGTAGCCGAACGCCTGCTGCACAACTTCGGCCTGTCGCTGCTGGTGCCCGACGACCACTACGCCCGGGTCGCGCAATGGGTGGAAGACACTCACCTGGGCGAGCGCCTGGTGTATTTCCGCGTGCGCCAGCGGCGCAGCCAGGGCCTGCCTGAGCTGCATGCCGATTCGCTGGTACGCAAGCTGTCGATCCGCCCCGACTCGCCGTTCTACGACTGGCTCGAAAGCGAACTGGCACGGCGTTTCGACTACGCCTGCTGCGCCACCCTGGAGCAGTTTCGCCGCGAAGAGAAAGCCGTCAGCCGCAATGGCAAGATCAAGGCCGGCCAGGAACGCCACGAAAAGGATGACCGTTCACGCCTGGACGATCGTAGCCGCTACGTACTCGGCTGGAGTAACCAGGAGAAAATCGCCGCCCTGGACAAACAGGCCAGCGATATACAGAACCGTCTGCAGGATATAGGCCTCGAAATCGCCCGCCTGCAGAGCCAGCAGAAGACCCTGGACACGCGCATCGGCAACCTCGACAAGCTCTCCACCTTCCAGCACTTCCAGGAACTCGACTGGAGCCCGCTGTTATTGGAGATCGAACGCCTGGAGCAGGAACGCCGCCAGCTCGAGGCCGAGTCCGACACCCTGCGCACCCTGCAAGAACAGTTGCGCACCCTGGAAGGCGAACTGCGGCAATGGCTGGAACAGTACGACGAGAAGAACCGCGAGCTGGCCCGCAACGAGCAAAAGCGCGAAACCGCCCAGGCCCAGCTCGACGAATGCCGCCAGCGCCTGGACGCCGCCGAACCCGGCCAGCTCGCCCTGTTCGCGCAATTGTCCGAGTTGCGCGACGCGGCCCTGGGCGAACACAGCCTGACGGTGGAAGCCTGTGACAACCGCGAAACAGAGATGCGCAAGTGGTTGCAGGCACGCTTCGACGCCGAAGACAAAAAACTCAAGCGTCTGGTCGAGAAAATCACCCAGGCGATGAGCGACTACCGCAACGCCTACCCCCTGGAAACCCGCGAAGTGGACGCCAGCGTGGACGCCGCCGGCGACTACCGGGCCATGCTCGACAGCCTCGAGCGGGACGGCCTGCCGCAGTACGAACAGCGCTTCAAGGCCCTGCTCAATGAGAACTGCATTCGCGAGGTGGCCAACTTCCAGAACCAGCTGGGCCGCGAGCAGCACGACATCCGCGAGCGCATCGACAGCATCAACCTGTCCCTGCGCGAGATCGACTACAACCCCGGTCGGCTGATCCAGCTGGAGGCGCAAAACAACGGCGATGCCGAGATCAACGAGTTTCGCACCAGCCTGCGCGCCTGTACCGAAGGCAGCCTGAGCGGCAGCGAGGACGAACAATACGCCGAGAGCAAGTTCCTCGAAGTGCGGCGAATCATCGAGCGTTTGCGCGGCCGCGAAGGCTCAAGCGATCTGGACAAACGCTGGACCGCCAAGGTCTGTGACGTGCGCAACTGGTTCGTCTTCAGCGCCTCCGAGCGCTGGCGCGAGGACAACAGCGAGCACGAGCACTACAGCGACTCGGGCGGTAAATCCGGCGGGCAGAAGGAAAAACTCGCCTACACCGTGCTGGCCGCCAGCCTGGCCTACCAGTTCGGCCTGGAATGGGGCGCCACCCGCTCGCGCTCGTTCCGCTTCGTGGTCATCGACGAAGCCTTCGGTCGCGGCTCCGACGAATCCGCCCGCTACGGCCTGGAACTGTTCAAGAAGCTCAACCTGCAACTCTTGATCGTCACCCCACTGCAGAAGATCCACATCATCGAACCTTATGTGGCCAGCGTCGGCTTCGTACACAACCAACAAGGCCGCGAATCCATGCTGCGCTGCCTGAGCATCGAGCAATATCGGCGAGAGAAGGAAGAGCGAAAGGCGGAGAACTGAAGAAAGCCTTTTGACATACCCTACGCCGCTCTTGAGCTGTAACATCGCCCTTTTGGCAGCAGCAGGTGGTCGGCAGGATGGAAAAGCCTCGGGAAGTACCCGGCCAAGACGGATTTTTTGCGGAGGATAAGGCATGAGCGAACACAGCTACCCCGGCTCGCGCTGGTGGAAGTTCGACTTTCATAACCACACGCCGGCCTCAAGCGACTACGACCAGAGTGAACTCCATACTTTGCAGCCACGCGATTGGTTGCTTGCGTATATGCGCAAAGGTATCGATTGTGTTGCCATCACCGATCACAACAGCAGCGATTGGATCGAAAAGCTTCAGTTCACATTGCACGAACTAAACAACGAACTTCCTAAGCCCGAAGGTTATCGCCCCCTAACTCTTTTCCCAGGCGCTGAACTAACAACGGCAGATTCATTGCATATTTTGGCGGTGTTCAGCCCAGAAACCACAAAGGCCAATCTGGACGGATTGCTACGCGGAAAACTAAATCTAAGTAATCCGGGCAAACCGACGGCCGAACTCATGTTTAGTGAAAGCGCGAGCACCATTGTTGATTGCATTCATGATTTGCAGGGACTGGCCATCGCGGCACATGTGGAAAAAGATAATGGCTTACTGCAAGGCACCACCGATGACTCCGGTACATTTAGCCCGAAAATGCCTGGGAGGTCGCTCGACGATGTGCTCTCAAAAGTCGACGCATTAGAGTTTCAAACCACTACCTGTCCTGCCTTCCAGCATTTTGAGTCACGAATTAAACATTTGGCATGGGTTGCCGGCTCCGACTCACCGCATAGAACCACAAATACCGGTCGCCGTTTCACCTGGATCAAGATGTCCAGCCCCAACCTGGAAGGCCTGCGCCTGGCCCTGCTCGACCCGGAATCCGCTGTGCGCCGCAGCGACCAAGCACTCAGCGACCCGCAACCTCTGCCAGGTCAGTGGATCACTTCAGTCAAGCTGGAAAATATGCACCTGCGGCGCAATGGTCAAGGCCCGCTGCGCCTGGACTTCAACCCCGCCTACAACGCCGTGATCGGTGGTCGAGGCAGCGGCAAGTCGACCGTATTGGAATGCCTACGACTGGCCATGGCGCGGGACAACGAACTCAGAAAGCTGGGCGAAGACTCGGACATCTGGAAAACCTTTCAAAGTTTCAAGAGCCAATACAAGGCAGGCATAATGCTGCCGGACACTTGCATCAGCGTAGAGGTACTCAAGGGGCAAGGAGAGTCCGGCGAGCGACTGAAATACATCTGGAACGCTGCAAATAGCAACGCCCAGGTCTGGCGCTGGGACGAAGATAACTGGCAGGAAACGGGGCTGGGTGAGGACCAGGCCCGCGCAGCCTTTCCCATCAAAATCTTCAGCCAAAAGCAGGTATTGGCCCTAGCCAATAACCCGCAGGCATTACTGGACTATATCGACGATTCCATCCGCAAGCAGAAGGCCACCTGGCAGCAGAAGTTCGACGAAAAGAAATCCGCCCTGCTCGCCGCCCGCCTGCGCGTACGTACTCTGAAGAAGGAGCTGGAGAAGAAACCCGCGCTGGAACTGGAATACAAAGACGCCAGTCGCAAGGCCCGGGTATTTGCCAACGCCAACTTCGGCCACCTGCTCAAAGCGTATCAGCGGGCCAGCCAGCAACAACGGGCCATGGAAGACTTCAACCTATTGCTGGCGGACGATGTAGCACGGCCGGACTCGATGAGGCCGCCAATCTGGCCGGCACTGAATTGGCGCAGTTCCTCGCCGAAACTCCAGCCGAAATCGCCGCCCGTGACAATGCTCTGGCATTGAAGAATGAACTGGTCAAGCGCTACGAGCAGGTCGCTGTGATAGTCGCGCAAATGCGCAGTCTGCTGGCCGAAGCCCAAGCCGCTCAGGCAGCAAGCGCCTGGCATCAGGAAAACCACACGCACATCCAGGCTTATCAACTAGAAACCGAGCGCTTGAAAGCCGAAGGTATCAACAGCGCCCGTGAAGCCGCAGCCGCCGTGGCCACGGAAGAACGCTTGTGCAAGCAACTAGAGCAGATCAAGGCTTATGAAACCGAGTTGGTGCAAGCAGAGCAGGCGGTCGAAGCTGCCGCTCATGAGCTGACACACTGCCGGGAGAGCCTGACTCAGCTACGCGAAGCCTTTACCCAGCAATTATTCGCCCAAAACGACATGCTCAAGGTAAGCCTGTACGGCATGGCAGATGCCAAGGGAGCAGTGGACTCGCTCAGAAAAATACTACGATTGCCAGATAACGCCAGATTTGAAGATATCTGGCAGGAGGATGAAATCGGACAGGGAATCGGTGGAATATTGTGGGATGCCACCGATCCAGCTCTGGCTGGAAGCGTCGGCGAACGTCTTTACAATATGAAACAGGATCTCGAAGCGAAGAGTAAAAACATTCTTCGTACCACCTTACATGGCGCACTAGTAAAACGACTAGACGTTCTACAACCTGAAGTATTTGACGAATTAGCTTGGTGGTTCCCTAAAGATGAAGTCTATCTAGAATATCGTCGGAAGCCCGGCGCAACTCATAAAGACATTAAAGGTGCCTCTGCCGGCCAAAAGACCGCCGCAATGCTCTCCTTTCTACTAGTCCATGGTGACGAACCACTGCTGCTTGATCAGCCAGAAGACGACCTAGATAACGCGCTGATAACCGAGCTGGTGGTTGAGCAGTTGCGCAAGAACAAGTGGCACCGACAACTTCTGGTGGTCACCCACAACGCCAATATTGTGGTAAACGCCGATGCCGAACTGGTGATGACCATGGACTTCAATGGACAGATCAATCTGGCTTCGGCGGGTGGCTTGCAGGAGCGCAGCGTGCGCACGGCTATCTGCGAAATTATGGAAGGCGGGGAAAAAGCCTTCCGTCAACGCTACAAACGCATTCTTCAAGACCTGGAGGGCCAACCATGAGTGTCGATGATTGGCTGAACAGAATTCGCCTCGGCGAGGACTCCACCCTGGAGCTCAAGCGCGTGGTCCTGCGCAGCACAACGAAAATAGAAGGCCCGCACCCCGATAGCCTGGCTGATGAGTTGGCAGCAATGGGCAATGCCCAGGGCGGCACCCTGATCCTGGGCGTGGACGACAAATCCCGACAGGTGCTGGGCATCGCCTATGCCGCGCTGGACACCGTAGAGCAGTGGCTGG
>DAITLT010000033.1:0-6907 GCA_036835505.1 Pseudomonas sp. | reverse complement strand
GCGAGCCGGGCGGCTTTGTCAGAGAGTCCAGCCGCCTCTGGATATCGCTACCCAACACATTGAGCTGCCCGATGACACCGGCCAGTTGCAGCCGGTCATCATCGTCACAGTGCCGCGCAGCCTGATGGTGCATAAAAGCTCGAACGGTTATTTCAAACGCGTGGCGCATGCCAAACGCGAGATGGCACCCGATGTGCTCGCTCGGCTATTCCAGCAGCGCAGCCAAGCACGGCTGATTCGTTTCGACGAGCAAGCGGTCTCCGGCACCACCTTGGAACAGGCCGATCCCTTGTTGATGCAAGCCTTCCTTCGCGAGGGCGAAGGCGAAGCGGGATTGCAACTGCAACGCCTGCATCTGACGTCTGAAGACGATGGTGTCCAGCGCCTAAGTGTTGCCGGTGCGTTGCTCTGTAGCAGCAAACCGACGAAATGGTTGCCTTCGGCCTATATCCAAGCTGTGGCCTACAGCAGCATCACCAACGACCCCCATGAACAAGTGGATGCCAAAGACTTCGACGGCCCTCTGAATCAGCAAATCTGGGATGCCTTCGACTTTGTCCGGCTGCATATGCGCGTACCGGCCCGCAAGGAAATGGGCCGTGTGGATTATCCGCAATACAGCCTGCGCGCGGTCTTTGAAGCCTTGGTCAATGCAGTCGCCCATCGTGATTACTCAATCTGGGGCGGGCGCATTCGTTTGCACCTGTTTGCGGACCGCCTGGAACTCTACTCGCCTGGCGCCCTACTCAACTCGATGACGGTCGAGGCGATGCGGGCGATGTCCATGCCGCGAAATGAGGTGATTTCCAGCTTGTTCGCCCGCTATTACCCGGTTCGGGAGCAAGGTTTGGGACGTGAATACTTGATGGATCGACGAGGTTCAGGGGTGGATGTGATCTTGCATGAAAGCGAACAACTATCCGGCATCAGACCGGTCTTCGAGAACATTGCCGATATGGAGCTGCGCCTGACCATCTACGCCGCCTCAGTGCCGGACCAGGAGATACCTGCATGAGCATGCATGCTCGGGTTCTCCATCACGTCAACGGCCGGCTATCGCTACGACCACCGCAGTCGGAGTCACTTTGGCGGCCGAAGTCAGCATCAAACCGACGCAGATCGCAACCGTATCAAACACATGCTGTTTGGTGGTTTTGCTCGCGGCCTATCCCCCATGATGATGTAGTGGAAGCACGCCGGCTGGGCGACTTACTACGGTTCAAACACAAATAAAACGGATGACCTGGACCACCTCCGCCGACCTGCGCACTCAAGTGCAACGCCTGTGGGATCAGGGCGTGTTGCTGCGCGCGCAGCTAGTCGGCGAGCCGTTGTTCCCGCTGCCCCTGCGCCTCAAGCGCCCGGACAGCAAGGCGCTGGCCGAGTGTTTCGATGAGGTGCGCCAGTGGATTCGCCAACTCCAGGAAGGCGAAGGCCATTACCGACTGGATTGGCTGGAAATCAACCACCGCCAGCTCGGTCGCAACCAGGTGCCCGGCGGCGCGCACCTCGATAACCTGGAGTCCGCCCTGGCGCTGCTCGGTAAAAGCCGCGAGGCCGAGCGTTTCGCCAAGCTGAGCCAACTGACCCTGGCCAACTTCCCCGAGCTGCATGACTGGCTGATCCGCCATCCGCTGCGCGCCCTGGAACAGGCCGCGCACTGGGCCAAGGTGCTGGCGGTGCTGGAGTGGTTCCGTGCGCATCCGCATTCGGGCCTCTATCTGCGCCAACTGGATATTGCCGGGGTGGACAGCAAATTTATCGAGCAGCGCCGCGGCCTGCTCGGCGAGTTGCTCGATCTCGTGCTTCCAGCCGAGACGCTGGATGCCGAGGTGCGCGGTGTGCGCGGTTTCGCCCGGCGCTATGGGCTGCGCGACAAGCCGCCGCTGGTGCGCCTGCGGATTCTCGACCCGGCACTTGCCATCAGCGGCCTGAGCGATCTCAGCGCGCCGGTCGAGCAAATCGCCCAGCTCAAGCTGGATCTGGCGCGAGTGTTTATCACCGAGAACGAAACCAATGCCCTGGCCTTTCCCGCCCAGCCGCGGGCGCTGGTGATCCTCGGCCAGGGCTATGCGCTGGAGCGTCTCGGCGAAATTCCCTGGCTACACGACCAGCCGCTGCACTACTGGGGCGATATCGACACCCACGGGTTGGCCATTCTCGACCGCCTGCGCGCCCATCTACCACAGGCGCGTTCGCTGCTGATGGATCGCGCCACCTTGCTGGAACACCAGTCGCTCTGGGGCCAGGAGCCGGCTGACAAGCGCTGCAACGCCAACCTCAACCGCTTGACCGAGGCCGAGCAGGCGCTGTACCGCGAGCTGCGCGAAGACCACCTCGGTGAACGTCTGCGCCTGGAACAGGAACATGTGCGTTTCGGCTGGCTGCAACAGGCGCTGCAAGGGCTCTAAGAGCCTGAGCAGGGGCCGAGTCATCGACCTGGCCGCATCGCGCAATAGAGCCCAAGAGCACTTGAGTTGCCCGGTTTGCTGCGCCTACATGGTCACTGCGGCACCTCGACGCTGACGTGGATGGCGTCGTGGCGCCAGAATTCCAGGTCGCAATCGATGATGTTCCCGTGCTGGTCGCGGTTGATACGACTGATGCGCAGCGCCGGGCTGCCCACGGCCACGCGCAGGGCGCTGGCGGCCACGGCCGGCAGGGCGGTTGGCAGGATGTCGAAACGCACCCGACCGTAATAAATCCCGTAATGACTGGCATACAGCTCGGTAAGGGAGCGGGTCAGGTCAAATTCGAGAATGCCGGGAAAGTGCCCAGGATTGAGGTAATGCTCGACATACAGCACCAGTCGCCCATCAATCCGCCGCGCCCGACGCACTTGGTAAACGCTGGAGAACGCCGGCAACTCCAATAGCGCACATATTTCAACCGAGGCAGGCACCAGGCGTGCACTGAGCACCTCGGTGGCCGGCAGACGATCCTGTTCAGCCACCATGGCATGGAAGTGGCTGCGCACCAGGGGGTTGTAAGCCAGGCGTGGCGGCGAAACAAACCAGCCACGACGTTCCTCGCGATAAATCAGCCCCTGCGCTTCCAGTTGCCCCAACGCCTCCCGCAAGGTGATACGGGTGGTAGCAAACAACTCACTGAGTTTGCGCTCGGCCGGCAGCTTGCCGGCCGCCGGCAGCAGACCGTGCTCGATTTGCTCCTGCAGCGCCCGGCAGATGGCGGTAACGGTTCGTGGTGCATCATCGCCCATCAACTAAGGCTCCATTCTGGGATAGACCAGCACAAATGTGCGCCACAACAGCGCTCAATATGACCATCTTATGCACAGCAAATGACTGACAGATGACATAACTGCATTTTTGCACGGGATATGCCAGCCACCACACACCCCAGCACACAGATGATCCACTCAGAGTTTATGAGTGCCCGCGGATTACCCGTCGCAGAGGACGGCTGAAATAAAATCGTCATCTAAAGTGCATAGATTGGCCCATGTATTGCTGATCTAGACCAACAACCCAACCTGCAAAGGAACTTCGCATGAAACGTCTGCTGCTGGCTTCACTGATGGGAACTGCTGTCGCCATGGCCACTCAGGTCATGGCCGGTGACGTAGATATCAAGGCACTGGAACAGGCGGCGCGCACCGAAGGCGCCATCAACAGCGTCGGCATGCCCGATAGCTGGGCCAACTGGAAAGATACCTGGGCCGACCTGAACAAACTCTATGCCCTCAAGCACATGGACACGGACATGAGCTCGGCCCAGGAAATTGCCAAGTTCGCCGCCGAGAAAGACAACGCCAGCGCCGACATCGGCGACGTCGGCGCAGCCTTTGGCCCGATTGCCGTGCAGCAGGGCGTGACCCAGCCATTTAAACCGAGCACCTGGGCACAGATCCCCGACTGGGCCAAGGATGCCGACGGCCACTGGATGCTCGGCTACACCGGCTCCATCGCCTTTATCATCAACAAGCAACTGGTCAAGGACGTGCCCCACTCCTGGGCTGACCTGAAAAAAGGCACCTACAAAGTGGCCATCGGCGACGTCAGCGCCGCGGCCCAGGCCGTGAACGGCGTACTGGCCGCAGCGATCGCCAACGGTGGTAACGAGAACAACATCCAGCCAGGCCTCGACCTGTTCGCCGAGCTGGCCAAACAAGGCCGCCTGGGCTTGTCCAACCCGACCATCCAAACCTTGGAAAAAGGCGAAGTGGAGGTCGGCATCGTCTGGGACTTCAACGGCCTGAGCTATCGCGAGCAGATTGACCCGAACCGCTTCGAGGTGCTGATCCCGTCTGACGGCTCGGTGATTTCCGGCTACACCACGCTGATCAACAAGTACGCAAAAAACCCCAACGCCGCCAAGCTGGCCCGTGAGTACATCCTGAGCGACGCGGGGCAAATCAACCTGGCCAAAGGCAATGCCCGACCGATCCGCGCCGAGCACCTGACCCTGCCCGCCGAGGTGCAGGCCAAGCTGCTGCCGAACGCGCAGTACGCCAAGGTTCAACCGATCAAAGATCCGCAAGCCTGGGAAGCCACGGCCAAGGCCCTGCCGCAGCTGTGGCAGGAACATGTGATCATCGAAATGGAGTAACTGCTCCAACAACCCGTAGCCCGGATGCAATCCGGGGGAAGCTGCAAGAGCCCCCGGATTGCATCCGGGCTACGACACTGATGATCGCCAACAAGCTGGCTCCTACCCCTCCAGCGCAAATCCGCAACACAAGGAAGCTCCAGCCCATGCAACACAACGTCATCCTCGTGGTTCTGGATGGCCTGAATTATCAGGTTGCCCGCCATGCGCTGGGCCACCTGCAGGCTTACTGCGGCGCCAACCGCGCCACCCTGTACAAGCTTGAATGCGCGTTGCCGGCACTCTCGCGGCCGCTGTACGAGTGCCTGCTGACTGGCGTAGCGCCAATCGACAGCGGCATCGTACACAACGATGTGGTGCGTCTTTCCACTCAGCAGAGCATCTTCCACTACGCCCGCAACGCGGGCCTGTGTACTGCCGCCGCGGCCTACCACTGGATCAGCGAGCTGTATAACCGCGCGCCCTTCGTGGCTGCCCGCGATCGCCATAGCGACACCCCGGAACTGCCGATTCAGCACGGCCACTTTTACTACGCGGATCACTACCCGGACTCCCATCTGTTCGCCGACGCGGAAAGCCTGCGCCTGCGCCACAGCCCGAATTTTTTGCTGGTACATCCGATGAACATCGACGATGCCGGGCACAAATTCGGCCTCGACTCAGCGCAGTACCGCAACAGTGCGCGCCAGGCCGACCTGCTGCTGGCCGAATACCTGCAGCGCTGGCTGGATGCCGGTTATCAGGTGCTGGTGACCGCCGACCACGGCATGAACAACGACCGCACGCACAACGGCCTGCTGGCCGAGGAACGCGAAGTGCCGCTGTTCGTCCTCGGCGCTGCCTTCAGCCACAACCCGGCTGCCCAGCCCAAACAAACCGATCTGTGCGGCACCATTTGCCAGTTGCTTGGCGTGCCCCACGACAAACCTTTGTGCCAGGAACTGCTGACGTGATCGCCCGACTCACCACCGCCCTGCGCGGCCGCGGGCTGGCGCTGCTGTGCCTGCTGCCGTTCGCCATGGTCTTTATCGTGTTTCAGGTCGCGCCGCTGGCTTGGGTCGCAGTACACAGCCTGATCAACGCCGACACCTGGAGCCTGGCCAATTACAGCAAGATCTTCGCCTCGCGCTTTTACCTGCAGGCCATCCAGCACAGCCTGCAAATCGCCTTCTGGTCCAGCGTAATCGGCATGCTGGTGGCGGTTCTGGGCAGTTATTCGTTGCGCCAGGTGGACTCCAAGCTGCGCGATTTCGTCATGGCCTTCTCCAACATGACCAGTAACTTCGCCGGGGTACCGCTGGCCTTCGCCTTTATCATCCTGCTCGGTTTCAACGGCACCCTGACCCTGCTGCTCAAACAGTCCGGGCTGATCAGCGACTTCAACCTGTACTCCAAGACCGGCCTGATCGTGCTCTACAGCTACTTTCAGATCCCCCTGGGCGTGCTGCTGCTCTACCCGGCCTTCGACGCCCTGCGTGCCGACTGGCGCGAGTCCGCGGCGCTGCTCGGCGCCAGCCCCTGGCAGTTCTGGCGGCACATCGGTCTGCCGGTGCTGACCCCGGCACTGCTGGGCACCTTCGTCATTCTGCTGGCCAACGCCCTCGGCGCCTACGCCACCGTCTACGCCCTGACCACCGGCAACTTCAACGTGCTGCCGATCCGCATTGCCGCCATGGTGGCCGGCGACATCACCCTCGACCCGAACATGGGCAGCGCCTTGGCGATGATCCTGGTCGGTCTGATGCTGGTGATTACCGCGGCCCAGCAGTGGCTGCTGAAGAGGAGCTACCATGTCGCGCGCTGAACTGACTGCCACCAGCCTGTATCACCGCAGCGTGGTATGGCTGCTGTTGCTGATTCTGCTGCTGCCGCTGGCCGGCACCCTGCTCTACTCGCTGTCCAGCAGTTGGTCGGCAACCATCCTGCCGGATGGCCTGACCTTCAAGTGGTACCTGGCGCTGTGGAGCGATGCGCGCTTTCTGGCCGCCTTCGGCCGCTCGCTGCTGGTGTGCTGCGGCGCCCTGGTGCTGGCGGTGGTGCTGATTCTGCCGCTGCTGTTCGTCACCCATTACTACTTCCCCAAGCTCGACGGGCTGATGAACCTGCTGATCCTGTTGCCGTTTGCCGTGCCGCCGGTGGTGTCTTCGGTGGGTCTGCTGCAGTTGTATGGCTCCGGGCCGCTGGCCATGGTCGGCACGCCGTGGATTCTGCTCGGTTGCTACTTCACCGTGGCCTTGCCGTTTATGTACCGGGCGATCACCAACAACCTGCAAGCCATCAACCTGCCGGACCTGATGGACGCCGCCCACCTGCTGGGCGCCAGCACCTGGCAAGCGGC
>DAITLT010000032.1:16414-17213 GCA_036835505.1 Pseudomonas sp. | reverse complement strand
TGTTCAGCCAGCTGATCGGCATGGGCAAGACCCTGCGCATGAAGAAGCTGCTGCACGCGCCCTTCACCCTAAAGAAGGGCATCCTCGACATGATCGCCCGGGAAACCCAGTTGGCCAGCGATGGCCAGCCGGCGCACATCATGGCCAAGGTCAACTCGCTGACCGATCCGAAGATCATCCGCGCGTTGTACAAGGCCAGTCAGTGCGGGGTGAAGATCGACCTGGTGGTGCGCGGCATGTGCTGCCTGCGTCCGGGCGTGCCGGGGGTGTCGCACAACATTCAGGTGCGTTCGATTATCGGTCGCTTCCTCGAGCACAGCCGCATCTATTACTTCTACAACGGTGGTGAAGAGCAGCTGTACCTGTCGAGTGCCGACCTGATGGAACGCAACCTCGACAAGCGCGTCGAGACTTGCTTCCCGATCGAGGGCAAGCGCCTGATCCTGCGGGTCAAGAAGGAGCTGGAGACCTACCTGAGCGACAACACCCAGAGCTGGATTCTGCAGCCCGATGGTCGTTATCTGCGCCATACCCCGAGCGGTAATCAGCTGCACCGCAACGCCCAGGCCAGCCTGCTGGAGAAGCTCACCAGCTTGCCGCCGGTGCGTTAAGCGTCGCGTGCCGGAATAAGCCCCGTGCAGTTTGCCTGCCGGGGCTTTTTTGGTGCGGATGGATAGTGGCGGGCGGCGCTGGCGGGATTAGCTGATGCGCAGGGTAAAGCCGATGCGCTTGAGCCACTCGGCCTCTTGGGCAAAGTCGGCCTGGGTCAGCGGATTGGCCTCCAGCCAGCCCGCCGGAA
>DAITLT010000032.1:11061-16404 GCA_036835505.1 Pseudomonas sp. | reverse complement strand
GGAAAGCGCACGTCGAGGCTCTGCGAGCCGGCTTGCAGGCTGACCTTGGGCATTTCCTGACCGCCACGGATATGGTGGAAGAGGATGGCGAAGCGCAGCAGCACACACAGGTGCAGCAGGCTTTGTCCCTGGGCGGCGAAGTCGTTGAGTTTGTCCCTGGGGATGTTGCGTCGATGGCCGCGCACCAGTAAAGCGAGCATCTGCTGGTCGAGGCGCGAGAAGCCGGCCAGATCCGAGTGCTCGATCAGGTAGGCGCCGTGTTTGTGGTAGTGGTAGTGGGCAATGTCCAGGCCGATCTCATGCACCCGTGCGCCCCAGATCAGCAAGTCGCGCCATTCATCGTCCAGCGCCCAATAGCGGGCCACCTGGTCGAAGGCCGACAAGGCTTTCTCCTCGACCCGCGCGGCTTGCTCCAGATCGACGTGGTAGCGCTCCTGCAGGGCGCTGAGGGTACGCTCGCGCACGTCCTCATGCTGATGCCGGCCGAGCAGGTCGTAGAGCACCCCTTCACGCAGGGCGCCTTCGCAGTGGCTCATGCCCTGCAGCGCCAGGGCGTCGGAGATGGCCTCCATGATCGCCAGGCCGGCGGGGAAAATACTCCGCCGGTCAGGCTTGATGCCGGGCAGGTCAAGCTTGTCGACTTCGCCCAGTTTCAGCACCTTGCGTTTCAGCCAGCTCAGGCCGGCCGGGGTGATGGTGCCGTTGCTCTGGCCGGCCTCCTTGAGCACCAGGCCGATGGCGCGAATGGTTCCCGAGGCGCCCAGGGCCTCCTGCCAGCCGAGGCGCTGCAGGGCGTGCTCGATGCCCATCAGCTCCAGGCGGGCGGCGGTGTAGGCCTGGGCGTAGCGCGCCGGGGTGATCTTGCCGTCGCGGAAATAACGTTGGCTGAAGCTGACGCAGCCCATCTGCAGGCTTTCGCGCAGCAGCGGCTCAAAGCGCTGGCCGATGATGAATTCCGTGCTGCCGCCGCCGATGTCCACCACCAGGCGTTTGCCGGGAGTGTCGGCGCTGCTGTGGGAGACGCCGAGGTAGATCAGGCGGGCTTCTTCGCGGCCGGAAATGACTTCCACCGGATGGCCGAGAATGGCTTCGGCGCGCCGGATAAATTCGCCGCGGTTGTGCGCCTCGCGCAGGGCGTTGGTGCCGACGATACGCACCGCCCCCTCCGGCAGGCCGATGATCAGCTGGGCAAAGCGGCGCAGGCAGTCGAGGCCGCGCTGCATGGCTTCCTCGCTGAGCAGGCGTTGCTCATCAATGCCGGCGGCCAGTTGGACTTTTTCGCCGAGGCGCTCAAGGATGCGGATCTCGCCATGATCGGCCTTGGCCAGCACCATATGGAAGCTGTTCGAGCCCAGGTCGATGGCGGCAATCATGGAAAAATGCTTGGCAGCGGCTTGCGGCATGGTTGATAGGTCTCGATGCGAAACGGCAAGGTCCCGCCATGATAGGGGTTTACGCCTGGGCGCGTCAGGTGGCCGCGGCGCAATGTCGCGTCGCCGGCCTGGGGCAGTTGATCGATTCTACCCGTTAAGGCGATAGCAAGGCTCAATCGTCTGCGCCTTTCAGCCGGCGCCAAGGCGGGCTATCATGCGCGTCACTTATTGCTTGCGACCACGGAGAGTATCCATGAGCGAATTCATCACCAATGTTACTGACGCCAGCTTCGAACAGGATGTGCTCAAGGCGGAAGGTCCCGTATTGGTCGATTACTGGGCTGAATGGTGTGGCCCGTGCAAGATGATTGCACCGGTGCTGGACGAAATTGCCCAGACCTACCAGGGCAAATTGAAAGTCTGCAAACTGAACATCGATGAAAACCAGGACACCCCGCCGAAGTTCGGCGTGCGTGGCATTCCTACCCTGATGCTGTTCAAGAACGGCAACGTCGAAGCCACCAAGGTGGGCGCCCTGTCCAAGTCGCAACTGGCGGCGTTCCTCGACGCCAACATCTGATGGCGTGCGGCCCTGGCGCCGCAGCATGGTTGCAGAAAAGGCCCCGCTAACTGCGGGGCCTTTCTGTTGCAAGGCTGGACGGCAGCCCAAAGCCGGTGTTACATTCGCCCCGCAACGGTTTCTCCGCTGCCCTCTACCCGCCGTCGCCGACGCATTCTGAATGCGAATCCAGTGTAGCGATCTTGTCGCCTTCCTCGCGGCGCGGCCTCTTAAGCCAAGTGCTTACCTCTCTCCTCGTGATTACGTCATTCCTATGAATCTGACCGAACTCAAGCAAAAGCCGATTACCGAACTGCTGGAAATGGCCGAACAACTGGGCATAGAAAATATGGCCCGTTCGCGCAAGCAAGATGTGATTTTCTCGTTGTTGAAAAAACACGCCAAGGGCGGCGAGGAAATTTCCGGTGATGGCGTGCTGGAGATTCTCCAGGACGGCTTCGGCTTTCTCCGTTCTGCCGACTCCTCCTACCTGGCCGGCCCAGACGACATCTACGTCTCGCCCAGCCAGATCCGTCGTTTCAACCTGCGTACCGGCGACACCATCGTTGGCAAGATCCGCCCGCCAAAAGAAGGCGAGCGTTATTTCGCCCTGCTCAAGGTCGACACGATCAACTACGACCGTCCGGAAAACGCCAAGAACAAGATCCTGTTCGAAAACCTGACGCCGCTGTTCCCCAACAAGCGCCTGGTGATGGAAGCCGGTAACGGCTCCACCGAAGACCTCACCGGCCGCGTGATCGACCTCTGCGCGCCGATCGGTAAAGGCCAGCGCGGCCTGATCGTGGCGCCGCCGAAAGCGGGCAAGACCATCATGCTGCAGAACATTGCCGCCAACATCGCGCGCAATAATCCCGAATGCCATCTGATCGTGTTGCTGATCGACGAGCGTCCGGAAGAAGTGACCGAAATGCAGCGCACCGTGCGCGGCGAAGTGGTCGCCTCGACCTTCGACGAGCCGCCAACCCGTCACGTGCAAGTGGCTGAAATGGTCATCGAGAAGGCCAAGCGCCTGGTTGAGCACAAGAAAGACGTGGTCATCCTGCTCGACTCCATCACCCGTCTGGCGCGCGCCTACAACACCGTGATCCCAAGCTCCGGCAAGGTCCTCACCGGCGGTGTCGACGCCCACGCCCTGGAGAAGCCGAAACGCTTCTTCGGCGCGGCGCGCAACATCGAAGAAGGCGGTTCGCTGACCATCATCGCCACCGCGCTGGTGGAAACCGGCTCGAAGATGGACGAAGTGATCTACGAGGAATTCAAGGGCACCGGCAACATGGAGCTGCCGCTGGATCGTCGGATCGCCGAGAAGCGCGTATTCCCGGCGATCAACATCAACCGCTCCGGCACCCGCCGCGAAGAGTTGCTGACCGCCGAAGACGAGCTGCAGCGCATGTGGATTCTGCGCAAGCTGCTGCACCCGATGGACGAAATCGCCGCGATCGACTTCCTGCTCGACAAGCTCAAGCAGACCAAGACCAACGACGAGTTCTTTATGTCGATGAAGCGCAAATAAGCGTCAGTCTGTTGCAGTATACAAGAGCCGGGGAAACCCGGCTTTTGTCTGTCTGTCAGTCTCGGCGGACAAACCATTCTTCTGAATAACCGAGTTCGGCGCTAAACTTTGCTCTTCGACTGGCGCGCCGTAGATGGGGCTCAAGCATGCAGTATCGCGACCTTCGCGACTTTATCCGCGGTCTGGAACAGCGCGGCGAACTCAAACGCATTCAGGCGCCGGTCTCGCCCGTGCTGGAAATGACCGAAATCTGCGACCGCACCTTGCGCAAGGGCGGCCCGGCGCTGTTGTTTGAAAACCCCACGGGTTTCGCCATGCCGGTGCTCGGCAACCTGTTCGGCACGCCCAAGCGGGTGGCTTTGGGCATGGGTGCGGAAGACGTCGGTGAACTGCGTGAAATCGGCAAGCTGCTGGCGTTTTTGAAAGAGCCGGAGCCGCCCAAAGGCCTGAAGGATGCCTGGAGCAAGCTGCCGATCTTCAAGAAGGTCTTGAGCATGGCGCCCAAGGTGGTCAAGGACGCACCTTGTCAGGAAGTGATCGAGGAGGGCGACGACGTCGACCTCAGCAAACTGCCGGTGCAAACCTGCTGGCCGGGCGATGTCGGCCCGTTGATTACCTGGGGCCTGACCATCACCAAGGGGCCGAATAAAGAGCGGCAGAACCTCGGCATTTATCGTCAGCAGGTGATCGGCCGCAACAAGGTGATCATGCGCTGGCTCAGCCACCGTGGCGGCGCGTTGGATTATCGCGAGTGGTGCGAGAAGTACCCGGATCGTCCCTACCCGGTGTGTGTGGCCCTGGGCGCTGATCCGGCGACCATTCTCGGCGCCGTGACGCCGGTGCCGGATACCTTGTCCGAGTATGCCTTTGCCGGCCTGCTGCGCGGTCATCGCACCGAGCTGGTCAAGGCCCGTGGCAGCGATCTGCAGGTGCCGGCCGGCGCCGAGATCGTCCTGGAGGGGCATATCTATCCGGGCGAGACCGCGCCGGAAGGTCCCTATGGCGACCACACCGGTTACTACAACGAGGTCGATACCTTCCCGGTGTTTACCGTCGAGCGCATCACCCGTCGGCAACAACCGATCTACCACAGCACCTACACCGGCCGTCCGCCGGATGAGCCGGCAATTCTCGGCGTGGCGCTGAACGAGGTGTTCGTGCCGATCCTGCAGAAGCAGTTCCCGGAGATCACCGACTTCTACCTGCCGCCGGAAGGCTGCTCGTATCGCATGGCGGTGGTCACCATCAAGAAGCAGTACCCCGGCCATGCCAAACGGGTGATGCTCGGGGTGTGGAGCTTCCTGCGCCAGTTTATGTACACCAAGTTCGTGATCGTCACCGACGATGACATCAATGCCCGCGACTGGAACGACGTGATCTGGGCCATCACCACGCGCATGGATCCCAAGCGCGACACGGTGCTGATCGACAACACGCCGATCGACTACCTCGACTTTGCCTCGCCGGTCTCCGGCCTTGGCTCGAAAATGGGCCTGGATGCCACCCATAAGTGGCCGGGTGAAACCAGTCGCGAATGGGGTCGCGCCATCGTCCAGGACGAGGCCGTCAAGCAGCGGGTTGATGCGCTGTGGGCCGAGCTGGGGATCGACTGATGCCGCGCGGCTGGTGTCAGACAATCTTGGCAGGCGTGTACGTCGGAGCGAAAACGCCATGAAAGTGACCTTGCAACCTTCCGGCGCCGTGCTTGAGGTTGAGCGCGGTGAGCGGATTCTCGACGCGGCCCGGCGCCTGGGCTATGTCTGCCCGCAAAGCTGTCGCAACGGCAACTGTCATGTTTGCGCCTCCTTGCTGGTCGATGGCCGAGTGCTGCAGGCGGGTCAGCCTCGTGAGCATGGCGAGGTGTTTGCCTGCCTGGC
>DAITLT010000032.1:1820-11051 GCA_036835505.1 Pseudomonas sp. | reverse complement strand
GAGCCGCAACAAGACTGTGTGTTGCTCTGGGATGGCGTGCTGGCGCCCGGCGAGCTGCCGGTCCGTGAGCTGACGTGTCAGTTGATCGATTGTCAGGCGCTTGGCGGCGGCGTGATGCGCGTGCGTCTGCGCGCCCCGGCCGGCAAGTTGGCGCGTTATCACGCCGGTCAGTATCTGTTGATCCAGCGTGAGGATGGTGAGTATTCGGCGTTCTCCCTGGCCTCGGCGCCACACTCCGGGCGTGAGCTGGAGCTGCATATTCTGGCCCGCGACCCCGCCACCCTGGCGCTTGTCGAGTATTTGCGGCGCCAGGGGCTGGCCCGTGTGCAGATGCCGTTTGGCGATACCCACCTGGCCGAGCTGCCAGACGGCCCGCTGCTGTTGATCGCCGCCGGCACGGGCATGGCGCAGATGCGCAGTCTGATCGAGCACTGCCGCGCGGTCGGCTTCGCCCATCCGGTGCATCTATATTGGGGCGCGCGCCAGGCGGACGATTTTTACGCGCTGCCGTGCTGGGACGAATGGCAAACCCTGGCCAATCTGTACCTGCATCGCGTGGTCAGCGAGACGTGTGCCTGGCCGGGGCGTTGCGGCCTGTTACACGAGGCGGTGCGCGAGGACTTCCCCGACCTTAGGGCGCTGCATGTGTACGCCAGCGGCTCGCCGGCCATGGTTTACGCCACTCTGGATGCCCTGGTCGAAGCGGGCATGGATGCCCGGCAGATGCGCGCCGACGTATTTGCCTATGCGCCGCGGGGCTGATCGGCGCCCCTGAACATGCCGGCACATGAATGCGGGCTCATCCGTCAGAGGCTTGGCGATTATTGGCTATGGCTTAAAACAGGTCGATGGGCGCCGCTTCATCTGCCGGTAGCGGGCTGCCTAGGGTGCTTTGGCTGGGGTCGAGCTCGCCCATTGAGGGTGGCGAGTCCTCGCTCTTGAACAGTTCGAAATAGGCATCGGCGTTACCCGGTGAGGCAGCCCGGCCAGTAATCGGATCGACGCGCAGGGTTAATAGGCCGGCGGGTTCGGGTAGCAGGTGCGCGGGCTTGTCTTTCAGGGCGACGCTCATGTAGTTCATCCAGATGGGCAGTGCGACTGTGCCGCCGAATTCGCTTCGACCCAGGCTTTCCGGTTGGTCAAAGCCGCTCCAGACGGTGGTGGTGTAGTCGGCGTTGTAACCGGAGAACCAGCTGTCTTTCGATTCGTTGGTGGTGCCCGTCTTGCCGGCCAGGTCGCTACGACCCATGGCCAGCGCACGCCGCCCGGTGCCGCGCTTGATGACGTCCTGGAGCATGCTGGTGAGGATAAAGGCGGTGCGCTCATCAATGATGCGCTCGGCCGCGGCCGGCTCAATGGTTGCGGTGGTGGCGGTGGCGGGTTGCTCTTGCGCGTCGATGTCTTGTGGGCTGTTTTGCGGCACGCTGGCCGGGTTGGCGATAAACAGTGGCTGGCCGTCGCGACTTTCGATGCGCTCGATCAGATAGGGCTGAATTTTGTAGCCACCATTGGCGAAGGTGGACCAGCCGGTGGCGACTTCCATGGGCGTCAGATTGGCGGTGCCCAGGGCCAGGGACAGGTTGCGCGGCAAATCTTCTTTATTGAAGCCGAAGCGGGCGACATAGTCGCGGGCGTAATCGATGCCAATGGCTTGCAGAACGCGGATCGACACCAGGTTGCGCGACTTATACAGGGCTTCGCGCAGGCGGATGGGGCCGAGGAAGGTGTTGTTGTCATTCTTCGGCCGCCAGGCTTCTTCCATGCCGGCTTCTTGGAACACGATTGGCGCATCATTGACCAGGCTGCTGGCGGTGAAACCGTTATCCAGCGCCGCGCTGTAAATAAAGGGTTTGAAGCTTGATCCGGGCTGGCGCTTGGCCTGGATTGCCCGGTTGTAGTTGCTCTGCTCGAACGAGAAGCCGCCGACCAGGGCGCGGATGGCGCCGTTTTGCGGGTCCAGGGAGGTGAGTGCGGCCTGTGCGGTGGGGATTTGGCTGAAGTTCAGGCTGCCGTCCTCCTGCCGCTGTATGCGCACCAGGTCGCCGATTTGCACAGCGTCGGCAGGCTTCTGCGGGCGGGCGCCCATGCTGTCTGGGCCGAGAAACGGTCGAGCCCATTTCATGCTGCTCCAGGTCACGGTTTCTTCCTGGCCGTTGCGGGTCAGTACGAGAATGCCGCTCTTTTCGATTTGGCTGACAATCGCCGGCTCCAGGCCGCCGATCGAGCGATGTTTGCTCAGCTCCTGCAGCCAGGTTTCACGGCTCATGCCGGGCAGGCGGGTTTGTGGGCCGCGGTAGCCGTGGCGCTGGTCGTAGCTCAGCAGGCCGCTGCGCACGGCCAGGCTGGCGGCCTGCTGGAGTTCGCTGGAGACGCTTGTGGTTACCCGAAAGCCCTCGGTATAGGCCTCACTGCCGTAGCGGCCGACCATTTCCGCGCGGGCCATTTCGGCAATATAGGGCGCTTCCAGTTCGGGCGTGGAGCCGTGGTATGCCGCATTCAATGGCTCATCAAGAGCGCTCTGATAACGCGCCGAGTCAATTTTGCCCAGCTTTAGCATGCGTCCCAGAATCCAGTCGCGACGCTCCTTGCTGCGGGCAGGGTTGGCCAGCGGATTGAAGCGTGAGGGCGCTTTCGGCAGGCCGGCAATCATCGCCAGTTGAGCCAGGCTGGCATCGCGAATGGACTTGCCGTAGTAAACCTGGGCGGCCGCCTCGATGCCGTAGGCGCGATTGCCGAGATAGATTTTGTTGACGTAGAGCTCAAGGATCTCGTCCTTGCTCAGCTCGCGCTCAATTTGCAGGGCCAAAAGGATTTCATTGATCTTGCGCGAGAAGCTGCGTTCGCTGCTGAGAAAAAAGTTCTTCGCCACCTGCATGGTGATGGTGCTGCCGCCCGACTGAATATGGCCGCTTTGCAATAATTGCGAGGCGGCCCGCATCAGGCTGGTGGGGTCAACGCCATAATGATTGGCGAAATTGTCGTCTTCGGCGGACAAAATGGCGCTGATGAAGTCGGGCGGGATGTCCTGGAAACGAATCGGGCTGCGGCGCATTTCACCGAATTCGGCGATCAGTTTGCCATCGCTGCTGTATACCCTGAGGGGGATTTGCAATTGGATGCTGCGCAGCGACTCGACGGATGGCAGGCCGGGGCTAAGATAGAGATAAGCTCCGCTCAGGCTGAGGAGCAGCCCACAAAAAACGGCAAGCGCCGACCAGCAGAAAAACTTCAGCAGACGCATCAAGATTTGTGGATTTCCAGATAAAAGAAAGAGTTAAGCGCAAGGCAAAGTGAAAAGAGGAAAACTGGTCACATTATAAGCGGTTTTTTTGCTAGGTAGCCATTTGCGCTTCTGTCAAGACTGATATTTAATGTGAAAAAACATAAACAGTCCGTAAGTCGCGGATGCAGATAGGAAATCGGTCGTGCTAGGGCTCTTCAATAAGAAAGCGAACACGCTGCTGGGGATCGATATTAGTTCGACCTCGGTCAAGCTCCTCGAATTGAGTCGCTCAGGAAGCCGCTACAAGGTAGAGGCCTACGCTGTTGAGCCGCTCCCGCCTAACGCGGTCGTCGAAAAGAACATCGCCGAACTGGAAGGCGTTGGGCAGGCCCTTGCCCGGGTTCTGGCCAAGGCCAAGAGCGGAGTGAAATCCGTGGCGGTTGCGGTGGCCGGTTCGGCGGTGATTACCAAAACCATCGAGATGGAAGCCGGTCTTTCTGATGATGAGCTGGAAAACCAGCTAAAAATCGAGGCCGATCAGTACATTCCTTATCCGCTGGAAGAAGTTGCGATCGACTTCGAAGAGCAGGGGCCTTCTGCGCGCAACCCCGAGCGAGTCGAGGTTTTGCTGGCCGCCTGCCGCAAGGAGAATGTCGAGGTTCGCGAGGCGGCCCTCGCGCTTGCCGGCCTAACGGCCAAGGTTGTAGATGTCGAGGCTTATGCCCTGGAGCGGGCTTACGGCTTGCTGGCGTCGCAGTTGAGTAATGGTCAAGATGATCTGACGGTGGCGGTGGTTGATATTGGCGCCACCATGACGACCTTGAGCGTCTTGCACAATGGCCGGACGATTTACACCCGTGAGCAGCTTTTTGGCGGCAAGCAACTGACCGAAGAGGTTCAGCGTCGCTACGGTCTCTCCGTTGAAGAGGCGGGCCTGGCTAAAAAGCAAGGCGGCCTGCCGGATGACTACGACAGTGAAGTGTTGCAGCCGTTCAAGGAAGCGGTTGTTCAGCAGGTTTCGCGTTCGCTGCAGTTCTTCTTTGCCGCTGGCCAGTTTAATGATGTGGATTACATCCTGTTGGCTGGTGGCACGGCATCGATTCCCGATCTCGATCGTTTGATCCAGCAAAAAATTGGCACCCCTACATTGGTTGCCAACCCATTTGCTGACATGGCCTTGAGTAGCAAGGTCAATGCCGGGGCCCTGGCCAGTGATGCGCCGGCATTGATGATTGCTTGCGGCTTGGCCATGAGGAGTTTCGACTAATGGCGCGGATTAACTTACTTCCCTGGCGCGAACAACTGCGTGAAGAGCGCAAGCAGCGATTCCTGGTGACCTTGGCCGGCGTCCTGATTGTCGCCGGCGGTGCGGTGTTTCTTGGCGACCAGTACTTTAATGGTGCGATTGAGCAGCAAAATGCGCGCAATGATTATGTGCGTAAAGAAATTGCCGTACTGGATGCCCGCATCAAAGAAATCAGCGAGCTGAAAACCCGCCGCCAGCAATTGTTGGAGCGGATGAAGATCATTCAGGATTTGCAGGGCAATCGACCGATTATCGGCCGAGTCTTCGATCAACTGGTTCGCACCTTGCCGGATGGCGTGTATTTCACCGGGTTGCAAATGGCCGGTAAAAATATCGCGATTGTGGGGGCGGCAGAGTCAAATAATCGGGTTTCCAATCTGATGCGTAATCTGGATGGTTCGGATTGGTTGGATGCACCTAACCTCACAGAGGTTAAGGCGTTGACCGCCGGCGAATGGGGGCAGGCAAATGTCTTCCAGCTTACGGTGCAGCAAACACAGCCTGCAGTCGAAGCAGAAGGGGCTAAGAAATGAGTTTGGCCGAATCTCTTGAAGGTTTGCGCAAGGTCGACCTGGCCGACCTAGATCTTAATAACCTGGGCTCCTGGCCTGCTGCAGTAAAGGCGATCGCCTGCCTTTTGTTGTTGATCGTGGTTTTGGCCCTTGGCTATAACTTCCACTTAAAAGACTTGGAGGCGGATCTCGATCAGCGTCATGCCGAGGAGGAAACACTCAAGCAGCAATTCGCTACCAAGGCCTTTCAAGCCGCCAATCTGGAAGCCTATAAGGAACAGATGAAGGAAATGGAAACTTCCTTCGGCGCGCTATTAAGGCAATTGCCGAGCGATACGGAAGTGCCGGGATTGCTCGAGGACATTACCCGCACGGGGCTAGGCAGTGGCTTGGAGTTTGAGCAAATCAAATTGTTGCCAGAGGTCACGCAACAGTTTTATATCGAATTACCCATTCAGATTAGCGTGTTAGGTCGGTATGAGGATCTGGCGACTTTTGCCAGTGGCGTGGCGAGCCTGCCGCGCATTGTGACTTTGCATGATTTTGAAATGAAGCCGGTCGATAGCGATAGCGCATCGAGATTGCGCATGAGCGTTCTGGCTAAGACCTATCGCTACAACGATAAGGGGCTGCAAAAATGAGCGCCCGACTATTTCTTGGTCTGTTTGTTGTGGCTTCTTTGGCCGGCTGTGATGCCAATAGCCAGTTTGTTGACCTGCAAGCCTATATGGATGAGGTGCGCGCCCGTCCCAAGGGTTCGATTGAGCCGCTGCCAAAATTTCAACCCTATGAGGCCTTCACCTACAATGCTGGAGGGATGCGCAGCCCCTTTCAGAAGCCGGTGAAAATAGATGTTGTTAGTCAGCAAAAAGGCTCGAAAGACATCAAGCCTGACGAGGCAAGGGTTAAGCAGTTTCTTGAGGGCTTTAACATAGAAGTCTTTGAAATGGCCGGAACGCTTTCTGATAACGTTGGCGTATTTGGTTTGGTTCAGGGGGCCGGCGGGGTTTACAGGGTCAAGGTGGGAGACTACCTCGGGCGCAATCATGGACGCATTGTGTCGGTGACAGAAGCAAAGATTGATGTAGTCGAAATCGTGCCAGATGGCGAAGGGGGATGGCTTGAGCGTCCGCGTAGCCTGGCCCTCAGAGAGCGCTCTTAGTGGGTGGGTTACTATGAACAAAAATTACCGGTCGGCAAAACGGAAGCAAATAATGAAAAGCAGCCTTTCACCTCTTGGCATCTCCCTTTGTCTCGCGCTGATCTCGCAAGCGTCCCTTGCGACCGATCTCCAATCGCTTGATGTGGCTGCCCTTCCTGGCGACAAAGTTGAGCTTAAGCTGACGTTTGATGAGCCGGTAACCGTTCCGCGCGGTTATACAATTGAGCAGCCCGCGCGTATCGCCCTGGATTTACCAGGGGTGGTGAACAAGTTGGGGGCCAAGAATCGTGAGTTGGGCGTTGGTAATGCGCGCAGCGTTACCGTGGTTGAGGCGGGTGATCGCACTCGCCTAATCGTCAATCTGTCTACTCTGGCGCCCTACAGTGCGAGAGCCGAGGGTAATGCTCTCTTTGTAGTGGTTGGCGATGGTGTTACGCGTGCGGCTAGTCCGGTTGCCGCTGTTAAGCCCGCAGTGAAGCCTTATGTGGCAGCGGGTAAAGCAATTAAGGGGATTGACTTCCAGCGCGGCGAACAGGGTGCTGGCAATGTGGTGATTGAGCTTTCCGACCCAAATGTCAGTCCGGATATTCAGGATCAGGGCGGCAAAATTCGGTTGGACTTCGCTAAAACCCAGCTTCCTGAAGCATTGCGGGTGCGCCTGGATGTGAAGGATTTTGCAACGCCAGTGCAGTTTGTCAGCGCGGCCAGCCAAGGCGACAAAACCAGTATCAGCATCGAACCGATAGGCTTGTATGATTACATGGCTTATCAGACAGATAACAAGTTGACTGTCAGTATCAAACCATTAACCCAGCAGGATGCAGATAAGCGTAAGGCGGAGAAGTTTGCTTATACGGGTGAAAAACTTTCGCTAAACTTCCAAGATATCGATGTTCGTTCGGTGTTGCAGTTAATTGCCGACTTTACCGATCTTAATCTGGTAGCCAGTGACACCGTTCAGGGCAATATCACGTTGCGCTTGCAAAATGTACCTTGGGATCAGGCGCTGGATCTGGTGTTGAAAACCAAGGGGTTGGATAAGCGTAAAATTGGCAACGTGTTGTTGGTCGCCCCGGCTGATGAAATTGCTGCTCGCGAACGTCAGGAGCTTGAGTCGCAAAAGCAAATTGCTGCACTAGAGCCATTGCGTAGAGAGCTGATTCAAGTCAACTATGCCAAGGCCTCGGATATTGCGAAGTTATTCCAGTCGGTAACCAGCGTTACAGGTACTGAGGCACCTGCAGATGAGCGCGGATCGATAACGGTGGATGATCGCACTAACAGTATTATTGCCTATCAAACCCAAACCAATCTTGATGAGTTGCGACGCATCGTGGCGCAGCTGGATATTGCGGTTCGACAAGTAATGATTGAAGCGCGTATCGTTGAGGCGGCGGTTGACTTCAGTAAGGAAATTGGCGTTCGCTGGGGCGGCACCATCAATAAGAATATGAATAATGGCAATTTTATCGGTTATGGCAGTGATGATAAAGGAGATGAGGGTGGAAAGAATGGTGCTGACTCAAATGGTAATTTTCCATTTGTAGATATGGGTTCGGCTAATAGAACCTCTGGTTTTGGCATAGGATTTATCACCGATAATGTGATTTTGGATCTCGAGTTGTCAGCGATGGAGAAAACAGGCAACGGCGAGGTTGTTTCCCAGCCCAAGGTGGTGACTTCGGACAAGGAAACGGCGAAAATTCTGAAAGGCACGGAAATACCCTATCAGGAAGCCAGCTCCAGTGGCGCTACCAGCACTTCGTTTAAGGAGGCGGCGTTGTCGCTAGAGGTGACTCCGCAAATTACTCCGGATAATCGCATTATCATGGAGGTTAAGATTAACAAAGATGAGCCCGATTTTGCCAATGCCTTGAATGGCGTGCCTCCGATCAAGAAGAATGAGATTAATGCTAAGGTTCTTGTCGCGGATGGTGAAACTATTGTGATCGGTGGCGTGTTCTCTAACACGCAAACCAAGGCAGTAGATAAAGTTCCTTTCTTGGGTGATCTACCTTACTTGGGGCGGCTATTTCGTCGTGATGTGGTAACTGATAAGAAGAATGAGCTTTTGGTTTTCCTCACCCCGCGCATCATGAGTGGTCAGGCTGTAACTGTGGGTCGTTGATATTCGTGAGCAACTTGATTCTGGTTGGCCCGATGGGTGCTGGTAAAAGCACCATCGGGCGCTTGCTCGCCAAGGAGCTGCGTTTACCCTTCAAGGATTCTGACAAGGAGATTGAGCAGCGTACCGGCGCCGATATTCCCTGGATATTTGATGTTGAGGGTGAGCAGGGTTTTCGTGAGCGTGAGCAGGCGGTGATTGTCGATCTGTGTGCCGCTGACGGGCTGGTTCTTGCTACCGGCGGTGGCGCAGTTCTTCGAGAAGAAAATCGTCGTGCGCTGCGGGCGGGTGGCCGTGTTGTGTACCTGCACGCTACCGTCGAGCAGCAAATTGATCGAACCTCCCGTGACCGCAATCGCCCCTTGTTACGTACTGCAAATCCCGCGCGGGTGCTCTCGGAGTTGATGGCGATTCGTGATCCGCTATATCGCGAAATTGCCGACATAGTGATTGAAACCGACGAGCGCCCGCCGCGGATGGTCGTGCTGGAGATCATTGAGCGTCTTGAGGCGCTTGCTCCCCGTTAAAGCGCAGGGCGATCTGCGCTATCCTAGAGCCCTTTTATATGGGGGCCTCATGCAAACACTTCAGGTTGAACTCGCCGAGCGTAGCTATCCCATTTATATCGGGACTGATTTGCTTGCTCGAGACGGATTGTTCGCGGCGCATATCGCCGGCCGACAGGTAGCAATTGTTACTAATGAAACTGTTGCGCCACTTTATTTGCAGCGACTGTTGAACGCACTGGCGGGCTTTGATGTTGCGTCAGTGATTTTGCCCGACGGTGAGGCCTTCAAGACCTGGGAAACCCTGCAGCTGATTTTTGATGGTTTGCTGACCGCGCGCCATGATCGTCGAACCACGGTCATTGCCCTGGGTGGTGGGGTGATTGGCGATATGGCG
>DAITLT010000032.1:0-1810 GCA_036835505.1 Pseudomonas sp. | reverse complement strand
GGTTTTGCCGCAGCCTGTTACCAGCGAGGTGTGGATTTTATTCAGGTGCCCACCACGCTGCTGTCCCAGGTTGACTCCTCGGTTGGCGGTAAAACCGGGATAAATCATCCGCTGGGCAAGAATATGGTCGGTGCGTTCTACCAGCCCAAGGCCGTGATTATCGATATTGCCAGCCTGCAGACCCTGCCGGCCCGTGAGCTTTCAGCCGGGCTGGCCGAGGTGATCAAGTATGGGCTGATTTGCGATAAGCCTTTTCTGGGTTGGCTTGAGCAGCATATGGCGGATTTGCGCGGCCTCGATCAGGCGCTTTTGGCTGAGGCAGTGGCGCGTTCCTGCGCGGCTAAGGCGAATGTTGTAGGGCAGGATGAGCGTGAGTCAGGCTTGCGAGCGACCCTGAACCTCGGGCACACCTTTGGCCATGCGATCGAAACCCATATGGGCTATGGCGTGTGGTTGCACGGCGAGGCGGTTTCCGCGGGTACGGTGATGGCGCTGGAGATGTCTTGCCGTCTGGGCTGGATCAGCGCGGCTGAGCGTGATCGCGGTGTGCGCCTCTTGCTGCAGGCGGGGCTGCCGGTTGTGCCGCCGGAAGAAATGACGCCAGATGATTTTCTCGAGCATATGGCGGTGGATAAAAAAGTGCTCGATGGACGCCTGCGTTTGGTGCTGTTGAAAGGCCTGGGCGCGGCCGTGGTAACCAGCGAGTTTCCTCGCGAAATTTTAGATGCCACCTTGCGCGCCGATTACCGCGCCTTGGTTAATCAGCTTAGCGATTGATGAGAACCCTATGACCAGTTTGCATGCCGATGAGGCCTTCCTCGGCCATTACCAGCTTAGCCATGACCCCTTTGCCGCACGGGTGCCCGGATTCAAGTTTTTCCCGGCGCAACGCAAGCCCGTGCTGGGCCAGTTGCATCATTTGGCCCGCTACAGCCAGTTGTTGCTGGCCATAACCGGGCCCAAGGGCAGCGGCAAGACGCTGCTGCGTCAGGCATTGGTGGCTAGCACGAACAAGCAGGCAGTGCAGAGCGTAGTGGTTTCGGCGCGCGGTGCAGTCGAAGCCGGTGGCGTGTTGCGTCTGTTGAGTCAGGGGCTGAATGTGCCTCAGGCCGATGTGCGCGCCGTGTTGGCGCGAGTTGCCCAGTTAAGCGCAACCGGGCAGGAGGTCTATCTGCTGGTTGATGATGCCGAGCAGTTGGATGACGCTGGTCTGGAGGCACTGTTGGCCTTGGCGGCCGGTAATGCCGAGGGTCGCGCGCATGTCTTCTTGTTTGCCGAGCACAGCCTGATTGCGCGTCTTGAGCTGTTTGCCGATGGTGCCGAGTGTTTCCATGCCATTGAGCTGCAGCCCTACGATGAGGTTGAAACCCAGGAGTATCTGGCCCAGCGACTAGAGGGCGCAGGGCAGGGCATCGAGCTGTTCACCGCCGAGCAGATTGCCGATATTCATCTGGCCTCTGGTGGCTGGCCGGGGGCGATCAACTTGCTGGCTCGCGAGACCTTGATTGATGCGATGCTGGCCCGGCGTGGCGCGAAAAACAGCGGGGCGGCAGGCTTCAAGTTACCCATCAAGCACCTGGTTGCATTGTTGGTGGTGGCCGCAGGTGTGGCGGCCGCCTGGATGATGCAAGAGCGTAGCGAAAGCGTGCCCGCGGCGCCGCTCAGTGCGCAATTGCCGCTGGGGCAGGTGCCTGTGGCGGAGGATGCTGCGGCGTCGGGCGGCGCGGCGGAGGGTGCAGGTCCGAAGATTGATTTTGCTGGCTCAAGCCAGCCATTGCCGCTGCCGTTGGTGGGTGAGGCGCAGCCGGTG
>DAITLT010000031.1:6197-17224 GCA_036835505.1 Pseudomonas sp. | reverse complement strand
TCCAACCTGAGCAAGAACCTGCGCAGCTTCCTCAAGGCCTCGATGGACGCCGAACAACGCCAGGGCCTGAGCAGCGGCGTATCCCCGAAGATCCAGTACCTGATGACCCAGTACATCTACAGCGCCTACTTCGGCCTGTTCGAAATCAGCCGGGAAAGCCCGGAGATTTACCTCGGCCAGACCGAAGCGCAGCTAATTCCGCAGATTGAGGCCGCGGTGGGCACCGACAGCGATGCCAAGACCCGCAGCCGCTGGAAATTCCTCAAGACCGCCCTGGCCGACATGGACAGCAGCGTCAGCAGCAACTCCACCCGCTCCAAGCGCCCCTTCGCACCGCTGGTGGTCGACCGGCACGGGCGCTCGCTGACCGGCCTGCTGCTGCAACAACCAGGCACCTAAGCCGACCCCTGGGCTGGGCCGGGGCACGCCCGACATCATCGACCCAGAGTCATCAACCCTGCGCCATCAGGCCGGCAATGTCGCTCAGGCGGGCATCCACATGGGCCTCCAGCGCCCGAATATCCGCCGCATGCTTATCCTGCATGGCCACCTGTTGCTGGCACAGTTGCAGTGCCGTCAGCACCAGCAAGCGGTCACCTGTCAGGCCGCGGGTCTTGGCGCTGTTCTCGGCCAGCAACTGCTTGAGCAACTGGGCTGCCGCCTGCAAGGCCGGCGCCTCGGCGGAGCGGGTCTTGATGCTGTAGTCGCGGCCAAGAATGCAAACCTGGCTAACCACCTGCGCCGCCTCGCTCATGAATTAACCGGAGTGCGACTGTTTGCGCCGCCAGCCAGGGCCACCAGCGCCTGGATTCGCGCCAGGGCCGCGGCCTGTTGATCATCCTGCTCCAGCGCACTGAGCTGCAGGGTGTCGTTTTCTTCCTTGCAGCAGGCCAACTCGGTCGCCAGTTGTGCGTTGGCGCTGAGCAACACCTGGTTCTCTTCGAGCAAGGTCCGCACAAGGGCTTCCAACTGATTTAATGAATTTTCCAACATATTGATTACTCAGGCTTTTTTGCGGGCCGCCACAATAGAGAAAAGCCCCCGCAGATGCCAGCCAGACGGCCAGCGAGCGGGTGCCACACGTCCGTTAGTCAGGCAAAAGCCGAGAAAAGTCCCCAGCACGGCCCGCGCCAGAGCAAAAAAGCCTCCGCCCCGCGACCTGTTGAAGGTCGAATCATCGGCGGGACATAAGGCAGGCGTAGGGCGGACGCAGGAGTGCAGCGAAGCGTCCGTCAGATGCGCATGGCAGAAACCGGCGCCGGGGCCAGCAGCCATAAAACGGCAACCGGCTACTCCAGGACGTCCACCGCCATGCCCACTTGCAGTTCGCCGGGGCCGCTGTGCAGCAGGTTTTGCCCGAAGAACACCTCACCATCGCGCTCGCGGTAGGTTTTCAAGGTTGCCAGCGGTTCGCGATCAGTGCTGCGCTCGCCGGTTTGCGGGTCCAGGGTGGTGATGATGCAGCGCGAGCAGCCCTTGACCAGGCGAAACTCCAGGGTGCCGATACGGATGCGCCGCCACTGGTCTTCCGCATAGGGCTCGCTGCCGCTGATCACCAGGTTGGGGCGAAAGCGCAACATCGGCAAAGGCCGGCCCACCCGTGCGCTCAGATCATCCAGGGAGGCCTGGCCAATCAGCAGCAGCGGAAAGCCATCGGCAAACCCCACCTGCTCGCCCGGCGCGGCATACTTGGGGTCAACCTGCCGCGCCCGCCCGGCAGGCACCTGCACCAGCCGACACGGGCGCTGCAACCAATCACTCAACCACAGGGCGGCGGCATCGCCGCCATCGGGCACCTGCAACTGATCGCGCCACACCGTCACCTCGCGCAGCAAAGCCGTGGCATCAGGCACCGCCACCAGCAGATCGGGGCGTCCGGCAACGCTTAAGCGCAGCGCCTGGCTGCCTTGCCACTCGGCCTTAAGCTGGGTCAACTGCGGCAGCAAACGCTGGGTCAGGAACCGGCCATTAGTGGCATCGACTATCATCCAGCGACGATCACCGACCACCCCCAGGGCGTCCAGAGTCACCTGCGGCAGGCATTCACCGACCGCCGACTTGAGTGGAAAACGATACAGCCCGGAGAGACGCAACATGTTCAATCGTCCTGTTTTGAAGAGATCAGCCGCCTACGTTACCCGAAGCGCCGCCCTGTTTGCATGGGCGGCCATGCTCGGCGCATGCAGCGGCACGGCGCCGGGCGATCTCGGCGTGGCCGAGGGGCATCTGCGCGGCTGCCCGCCCAGTCCCAACTGCGTCAGCAGCCAGGCCAGCGACAGCGCGCATTACATCGCACCCTTAGCCCTGCAGGGCGACCCGGCCAGCACCCGCGCGCGCCTGCTCCATCTGCTGGCGCAAACCCCGCGAGTGAGCCTGGTCGCCCAGGACGCGCACTACCTGCGAGCCGAGTTCACCAGCCAGGTCATGCGCTTCGTCGATGATGTGGAGTTTCTGATCGGCCAAGAGGCCGTGGAGGTGCGCTCGGCGTCACGCCTGGGCCACTCGGACCTGGGCGTTAACCGCGAGCGGATTGAAGGCTTGCGCCAGCAGCTCAGCCAGCCCTGACGGCTCAGGACGCTGGCGGTTCGTCGAGCAACAGGCGCTGGCGCACCATGTCGACCAATTTGTCGGGCTGGAACTTGGAGAGAAAGTTGTCGCAACCGACCTTCTTGACCATGGCCTCGTTGAAGCTGCCAGACAGGGAGGTGTGCAGCACCACGTACAGGCCTTTCAAACGCGGGTCGTTGCGGATCTCGGTGGTCAGGCGGTAGCCGTCCATTTCCGGCATTTCCGCATCGGTGATCACCATCAGCAGCTTGTCCTGGAGATTCACCCCGGAGTCGGCCCACAGTTGCAGCAGCTTCAAGGCCTTGAGACCGTCACTGGCGACGTGGGTGCGAATCTGCAGTTGCGCCATGGTTTCCTTCAACTGGGTCAGGGCAACGTTGGAGTCATCCACCAGCAGCACTTCACGGCCCTTGGCCTTGTCCAGCAGCGGATCGCTGAGTTTTTCCGCCGAGACCTTGCTGCTCATCGGCGAGATTTCCGCCAGAACCTTTTCCACATCGATGATCTCGACGATCTGCTCATCGACCTTGGTGATCGCCGTCAGATAGTGCTGACGGCCGGCGCCACCGGGCGGCGGCAGGATGGATTCCCAGTTGAGGTTGAGGATGCGGTCCACGCCGCCGACCAAAAATGCCTGCACCGAGCGGTTGTACTCGGTGACGATAATGGTGCTGTTCTCCCCCGGCACGATCGGGCGCATGCCGATGGCCTGGGACAGGTCGATCACCGGCAGGGTCTGCCCACGCAAGTTGACCACGCCACAGACGTAGGGATGGCGCTGCGGCATCAGGGTCAGCTTGGGCAGTTGCAGCACCTCCTGCACCTTGAACACGTTGATGGCGAACAACTGGCGCCCAGTCAGGCGGAACATGAGAATTTCCAGGCGATTTTCGCCCACCAGCTGGGTGCGTTGATTGACTGAGTCGAGAATGCCGGCCATTGCGTGCTCCTATGAGATTTACCGAGTCTAGCCCAGCTTGCCAGCAACAGTATCGACCAAAAGCCCGCAACCTGAAGCCCGCCGGCAACAAAGCCAGCAGCCGCGAGCCAGTCTCAGCTGGGGTAGCCGGTAATCTCGCGAATGCTCTGGTACAGCGGCCGGAGCTGCTTGTACATGCGCTGGTAGACCTCCTGGTACAGGCGCTGGTAGGTCTGCTGGGCGGCGGACTGGGGCATAAACACCTGACCGACGCGGGTCATGGCGGCAATCGCCGTGGTGAAATCCGGGTGCAGGCCCAGGCCCACGGCGCAATCGATGGCCGCGCCCAGCCCCGAAGTTTCATAGGTGTGCGGCCGCTCGGCCGGCAGACCGAAGATGTCTGCGGTCAGTTGCATGGCCGCGTCGCTTTGCGAGCCGCCACCGGACACACGCAGGCGCTGGATCTTGGTCCCCGAGCGTTTCTCGATCTTCTCCTTGCCCTGGCGCAGGGCGTAGGCCAGGCCCTCGAGGATCGCCCGGTACAGGTGGGCGCGAGTGTGTACATCGCCGAAACCGATGATCGACCCCTTGGCCTCCAGCCCCGGTTCACGAATCCCTGGCGACCAGTAAGGCTGCAGCATCAGGCCCATGGACCCGGCCGGCACGCTGTTGACCAGCTCATCAAACAGGGTCTCCGGCGCCACGCCCAACTCCTTGGCGCGCTGCATTTCGCGCAGGCCGAACTGCTGCTTGAACCAGCTGACCATCCAGAAGCCGCGAAAAATCATCACCTCGGTGTTGAAGTGATCGGGAATGGCCGAGGGGTACGGCGGAATCAGCGGGATGGTTTCCAGGTATTTACTGCGCGTGGTGTTGATGGTGGCCGTGGTGCCATAGGACAGGCACGCCGTGCTCGGCTCGACACCGCCGGCGCCGAGCACCTCGCAGGCCTTGTCGGCGCCGGCGGCAATCAGCGGCAGACCCTCGGGAATGCCGGTATGGCGGCTGGCCTGGGCCGTGACATGGCCGAGCAATTCGCCGGGCTTGCGCAGCTCCGGCAACTGCTCACGGCGCACCGGCATGGACTGCCACTTCCAGTCCCGCGGGGCCGCCCATTTCAGGCGTTTGTAGTCGAATGGCAGATAGGCCACGCAACAGGCCACCGAGTCGACGAACTGGCCGGTCAGGCGATGGGTGAGAAAGCCCGAGAGCAGCAGCATCTTGTCGGTCTTGGCCCAGATCTGCGGCTGTTCCTGGGCGATCCAGTTGACCTCGGCCTGGGCGCGAAAGTAATCCACCGTCGCCTCTTCGCCGATCAGCTTGAACAGCCAGCCCCAGGGCCCCTTGATCTTGCCGCGCACGGCGGCGCGGCGCTGATCGAGCCAAAGTATCGCCGGGCGCAGCGGTTGGCCGTGTTTATCGACATTGATCAGAGTGCCGCGCTGGGTGGTCAGCGCCACGCCCTTGATCAGACGTTTATCGATGCTCACCTGCTCCCAGAGCAGACGACAGGCCTCGCCGAGGCTGGCCCAGTAATACTCCGGGTCCTGTTCGGCCCAGCCGGGCTGCTTGGAATAGTAAGCCTCCAGCTCGACCTTGCCCTTGCCGAGCAGATTGCCTTCAAGGTCAAACAGCAGCGCGCGCACGCTCTGGGTGCCATTGTCGATGGCCAACACATAGCTTTTTTCGCTCACAAGGCAATCCTTCTAATCATGCGTTGGCACTTACTCAGTTGCGGGGTAGCGCTGCGCTTAACCGATCTTGCGGCCCGCCATCGATGGGTATCGCTACGCTCAACCCATCCTACGGCCCAGGGCCGAGCACAGCATTCGGACAACGCGGCCCCCATCAAGCGTCTGCCGGCAGGCTGTAACAGCGCTGCCAGAGGTTCAGGTAGCTTTCCTGCTCTCGGGCCCAGCGCGGCTCATCCCAGCCCAGACGGGCCTGACACAGCTCGCGGATGCGCGGCAGTTCGGCCGCCGCGCCGTGGGCCAGCAGCAGGCCCAGGCGCGTGCGGCGCAGCAGCAGGTCGTCCAGGTGCAGCACCAGCTCGTGCTCGGCGGCAAACGCCAGTTCGGCCCATAGGGTTTCAGTCGCCCCCACGCACTCCTGGCCAAGCTCGGCCAGCAGCTCAGCCAGGCGTGGCAAGGCGCGACCATAACGCCCCGCCAGTCGGCGTTGCTGGGTGGCGCTCAAACCGGGCAACGGCAGCGCTGGCATGGCGGCGAACACGGCGCTACCGGTATCGACCAGCGGCCGGCCGACAAACCCGGCGCAGGCCTGCAACACCTCCAGCGCCAGCAGGCGGAAGGTGGTCAGCTTGCCACCCGCCAGGGTCACGCAACCGGGCTCAACCCACAGTGCATGCTCGCGCTTCTCATCCGACGGGTTCTTGCCCGCCGACCCCGGCCGGCCGTCCGCCACCACCGGGCGCACCCCGGCCCAACTGGACAACACATCGGCGCGGCCAATTTGCGCCGCCGGAAACTGCTGGGCACAGGCAGCCAGCAGATAGTCAACTTCCGCACGGCTGATCCGCGCATCCTGGTTCAACGACTCGGCATGATCGAGGTCGGTGGTGCCGATCACCGTCGCGCCCTCCCAGGGGAAGACAAACACCGGACGCTGATCGTGCCCATGCATAAAGCCCAGGGCATGGGCCAACGGCAGGCGCCAGGCCGGCAGCAGCAGATGGCTGCCACGCAGCGGACGGATATGTTCCAAGCCGCTCTTGCGCCGCAGCTCATCAGCCCAGACACCCGTAGCCTGGGCCACGGCGCGACTGCGCAGGTCAAATGCCTGACCTGTTTCAGCATCCACAACCCGCACACCGATGACTCGCTCACCGTCGCGCAACAACTCGACCACCCGCAGGCCATTGAGCGCCTCAGCGCCGTCGGCGCGAGCCTCGTCGAGCACGCGCAGGACCAGGCGCGCATCATCGGTGACTGCATCGTAAAACTGGGTGGCACCTTGCAGGCCCGGCTCACGCAGCCCCGGTGTCAGGTAACGCAGCTGCTGCAACGGGTAATAGAGGTGATTACGTTTGCCGGCCAGGGCGTCGTACAGCGCCAGCAAGCCACCAAACACCTTGGGGCCTGGAAACGCACCCTGATAATGGGGAAACAAAAAGCTCAGCGGATCGACCAAGCCGGGCGCCTCGCTAAGCAAGCGTTGACGCTCACGCACCGAATCGCGGGTCAGGCCGAGCTGGCCTTTGGCGATATAACGCAGGCCGCCATGCACCATCTTCGATGAGCGACTGGAAGTGCCCCAGGCAAAGTCACGCTGTTCGATCAACAGGCATTTCCAGCCGCGCCGCGCCGCCTCACGGAGGATGCCGGCACCACTGATGCCGCCGCCGACCACAATCAGATCCCAGTCGCGGACCGCCAGTTCGGGCAGCGCGCGCTCACGCCAGGCGGCGTTCCAGGCCATCGCCGTCAGTCCTGCAACAACACGCCGGGGTTCAGCCGGCCATCCGGGTCAAAGTGCCCGGCCATGGCCTTGAGCGCCGCCATGCCCAGCTCGCCTTTCTCCACGATCAGGTAGGGGGCGTGGTCACGGCCGACCCCGTGCTGATGGCTGATCGTCCCGTGATGGCTGGCAATCGCCGTGCAGGCCGCGTGTTTGAGCTTCTGCCAACGCGCGAAGGTGCCCGCGTAGGTGCTCGCCGGGCGGAACACATAGCTGGTGTAGATGCTCGACCCCTCGCCATACACATGGGACAAGTGGGTAAACACATGCACCCGCTCGCCCTCGGCCTGCAGGCCATCACGCAGGCTGGCTTCAACCTTGTTCAGCAGATTGTCGACATTCGCCCAGTCGGTGGCGGTTTCCAGGGTGTCCACCGCATAACCGGCCTCCCACAAGCCATGGCGCAGGTACGGGAAACGGAAGCGCCCCTCGGCCCACTTGCTGCCCAGCAAGGTGCCGGTAAACACCCCGGCATAGCCCTTGAGCAGTTTCTTCGCCTGCTTCAGCGACGCGGCGTTCTGCCCACGATTGCCGGTCACACCGAAGGTCATCATGCATTTGCCGACGCCCGCGCCGCGCAGGGCCAGGTACTTCTCCAGCAGGCCGATCTGCCCTGGATGGCCGGCCAGGGCCAGCTGGGTCTGGGTCTCGATGGCGTTCGACAGGCGCAGCATCGACAGCGGCACGCGCGCCTGGGTCAGCTCGCGGATGGCCCGCAAGGCCAACGCCCAGGAGGGGAAAAACACCGCATAAAAACGCTCCTGCTCGGCCAGGCGAGTGACCCGCACCTTGACCTCGGAGACGATGCCAAAGCGCCCTTCCGAGCCCAGCACCAGCTCGCGCAAATCCGGCCCCGCCGCCGAGGCCGGGAAGGTCGGAATCTCCAGGGTGCCGGCGAAGGTCTCCAGCTTGCCGCCGGCAAACACCTGCTCGATACGCCCGTAGCGCAAGGATTGCTGGCCGCTGGAGCGGGTCACCACCCAACCGCCGAGGGTCGACAGCTCCCAGGACTGCGGGAAGTGCCCCAGGGTGTAGCCACGAGCACGCAACTGGCTTTCCACCTGCGGACCATTGGCGCCGGGGCCGAAGGTGGCGATCTGGCTTTGCTCGTCCAGGTCGAGCAAGCGGCTCATGCGCTCCAGCGACAGGCACAGCACCGGCTGCTCACCGGCTTGCGGGTTGATATGGCCGGCCACCGAGGTGCCGCCGCCGTAGGGAATCAACAGCACCTTGTGCTCGGCCGCCCAGCCCATCAACTCGCGGATCTGCGCCGCGGTTTCCGGGTAGGCCACGCCATCGGGGAACACGCCGAAATCGCCGGAGCGCATCGCCAGCCAGTCCGGCAGGCTCTGGCCACGGGCATGACGCACGCGATCCTCGGCGTTAGTCACCACTAACGGATGATCCGGCAAACGCGAGGCCGGCACCTTGGCCAGCACCTCGGCCAGGGTCGCGTCGGCAAGCCTTTGCCCACCGCCAATCAGCTCGGCAAGAAACGCCTCGCCATGGGTCGGCAAGTCCATCACTGTCGCCTCATCACCCCAACCGTTCCAACGCCGCATGCCACTCTCCTCGCTAACATCAATGCCTGTTTCGAACCTGCTTGCTCAGACTGTGTAAAAACTACTGCGCTCGGTTATGCGGCGTTAAAAACAGGCTAAAAATGCTCATTTACAGCACGTAAACTGCGCTTTTTCGCCTGTTTTTGCCTTGCCTAACCTTCGCTCGCTACGTTTTTACACAGCCTGTGCAGGCTGCCTATACTAGCCACCTGCCGCGCCCCGTCACTGTCCAAAGGTGCCAGGCACAGTTGCCAATCAAGCCACGTCAAACAAGAACAAGACCATGTCCAGCCTTGGCTATACCTCAGTCCCCGTCCTGCTCAAATACCTGCGTTACGCCGAACACCTGGGCGTGAACTGCGAGGCCGCCTTGCAGGCCGCCCAGATCAGCAGCGCGGCGCTGCGCGACAACAGTCAGCGGGTGCCCAGCGAGGCCCACGAACGGTTACTTGAAGAGCTGACCCAGGCCTGTGCCGATCCGCTGTTCGGCCTGCACTCGGCGCGCTTCGTGCAGCCGGGCTCATGGAGCGTGCTGGGCTACATCACCATGAACTGCGCCACCCTCGGCGAAGCCATGAGCCGGGTCATGCCGTTTGAAAAGCTGGTCGGCGACATGGGCGTCAGCCGCATCGAAACGGCGGCCGAGCAGGTGCGAATGATCTGGAGCTGCCGCCATCAAGGCGCAGAAATCCGCCGGCATATGGTGGAAAACGTCCTCGCCTCCTGGCTTTTATATGCCCGCTGGATTGCCGACGCCCAGCACTCGCCGGCCGCGGTCTGGTTTGAGCATGCCCAGCCGGCGGGCACCCAGCTCAGCGACTACAGCGCGGTATTCGGCTGCCCGGTCGAGTTCGAACAACCCTGCAATGCCCTGCTGGTGCCGGTGGAATACCTCGGCGTGGCGCTGCGCCAGGCCGATGCCAACCTGCTGCGCACCCTGGAAGAACACGCCCTGACCCTGATGGCCGGGCTGGATGGCGACGAGCCGCTGCCGCTGCGGGTGAAAAACGCCCTGCGCCAACTACTCAAGGACGGCCTGCCGCGCAAGGAGCGAGTGGCGGAAAAATTCAACATGACCGTGCGCACCCTGCAACGCCACCTGCAACTGGCCGGCAGCAGCTACCAGGAAATCCTCGACCAACTGCGCCAGGAGCTGGCCGAGCACTACCTGCTGCGCAGCGACCTGCCGATCCAGGACATCGCCAACTACCTGGGCTTTACCGAAGCCCGCTCATTCCACCGCAGCTTCAAAGGCTGGACCGGGATGACGCCAGGGGAGTTCCGCGAGAAGGCGCGCCAGGGCTGACGTGCAGCCTCAGCCCAACAGCTCGCTAAAAGCGATAAAGCGCACCGCGTCGCCCTCGTTCAAGGTGCTATTTTCCAGTACCTCCACCAGGCCATCGGCCCAGGCGGCGCTGCGCAACACGCCGGAGCTTTGATTCGGATAGAGCAGCGCACGGCCCTGCTCGATACGGGCGCGCAGGTATTCGCGGCGTTTGCCGGGTTTGCTCCAGGCAACCCCGGCCGGCACCTGCAAGCCCAGCGGCTCGACCTCGACCACGCCCAGGCGGCGCAGCAGATACGGCCGCGCCAGCAGGCCGAAGGTCACCAGGGTTGAAGCCGGATTGCCCGGCAGGCCGAGCACCGGCACGCCGCGATAGTGCCCGCAGGTCAGCGGCTTGCCCGGTTTCAGTGCCAACTTCCAGAGGGTCAGCTCGCCTTCGGCGCGCAGCGCTTCGCCAAGAAAATCCGCCTCGCCCACCGACACGCCACCGGTGGACAAAATCAGGTCGACATCCTGCAACGCGCCCAGGGCGGCACGGGTCAGCGCCAGGTCATCGGCCAGAATGCCGCCATCTACCACGCTGCAACCCAGACGCTGCAACCAGCCGATCAGCAGTTGCCGATTGCTGTTGTAGATCTGCCCAGCCCCCAGCGGCTGGCCGGGTTCGACCAACTCGTCGCCAGTGGACAATACCGCCACCCGCGGCCGGCGACGCACCCACAACTCGGCCGCACCGAGGGATGCCGCCAGCCCCAGCTCAATTGGCGTCAACCGCGTGCCGGCCGCCAGCACCCGCTCACCCGCGCGGGTTTCCTGGCCTTGCGGGCGGATGTTCTGGCGCAGCTTGAGCGGCTGGGTAAATTGCACCCGGCCATCGGCCAGCAGCTCGACGTTTTCCTGCATCTCGACACAATCGGCGCCGGCCGGCATGGGCGCGCCGGTGAAGATGCGCGCGCAGGTGCCAGGTTGCAGCGCAGCCGGTGCGGTACCGGCAAAAATGCGCTGGCTGACGACCAGCGGCTCGCCCTGCCAGTCGCTCAGACACAGGGCGTAACCGTCCATGCCGGGCATGCCGATGTCGGTCAGCAGCACGTCGATCCCTTCATGCCCGCCCCGGTCCAGCAGGGCCAGTGCCTCGCCCGCCGATGCGGCTGCGGTGACTTCGGCGCCCTGCTCCTCCAACAGCCTGCGCAGGTATTCGAGCACTTCGGGCTGG
>DAITLT010000031.1:2771-6187 GCA_036835505.1 Pseudomonas sp. | reverse complement strand
CCTCTGGCTCACGGCCAGTGGCTCGCCCTGCCAGTCACTCAGGCGCAGGGCGTAACCGTCCATGGCGCTGTTGTCCCAGGGCGGCAAATCCAGCCCGGCCAGCAGCGGCTCGGCCAGCACCCGGCCATCGGCCTCGGCCAGCGGCACAGACTCCACCGCGCTAATCGGCGCACTGGCGGCCAACGCCAGCAGGCGTTGCAGCGCCTCTTCAAGGGGCAGCAGGCCCGGCTGGGCGCAACAATCGCTCATATTGATTACCCCCGGCTCGGGCAGGCCGCGGCCGCCAGCAGGTGGGGGACGAAGTTGCACGGCCGATGGCGGGCATCCAGTTGCTCGGCAAGGATGCCGTCCCAGGCGGTGCGGCAGGCATTGGTCGAGCCCGGCAGGCAGCACACCAGGGTGCCATTGGCCATGCCGGCCAGGGCGCGCGACTGAATGGTCGAGGTGCCAATATCGGCATGGGAGATTTGCCGGAACAGCTCGCCAAAACCATCCACCTGTTTATCCAGCAGGCAGGTGACGGCTTCCGGGGTGCTGTCACGGCCGGTAAAGCCGGTGCCACCGGTGATCAGCACCACCTGCACCTGGTCCTCGGCAATCCAGTGGGCCACCTGGGCGCGAATCTTGTACAGATCATCCTTGAGCAATACCCGTTCGGCCAGGTGATGGCCGGCGGCCGTGAGGCGATCGACAAACAACTGGCCCGAGGTATCGGTGGCCAACGAACGGGTGTCACTGACGGTCAACACTGCAATGTTCAGCGGTACAAAAACCGCATCACGGTTATGGCTCATGATCTAATCCGGTTGAGATGAAAACAGGCCGGTGTTATACCACAGCCCCCAGCCAGAGCACCGCCATGCACCCGCCAAGCCCCCCTAGCAACACCCTCCCCGACTGCTCCATCCTGCTCCTGGCCGGCGGCCGTGGCCAACGCATGGGCGGCCAGGACAAAGGCCTTTTGGACTGGCACGGGCAACCGCTGATCGCCCACTTGCACGCCCTGACCCGGCCGCTGAGCGACGACTTGATCATCTCCTGCAACCGCAACGCCGAACGCTACCGCGCCTACGCCGATCGCGTGGTCCACGACCATGAACAGGACTTCCCCGGCCCCCTGGCGGGCATCCGCGCCGGTCTTGCGGTGGCGCGCCATGCCCAGGTATTGATTCTGCCGTGCGATGCACCGTGCCTGGATCATGCCCTGCTGCAACGCCTGCTCAGTGCGGCCGGCGACACCCCGGTGATGCTGCGCCAGGGCGAGCATTGGCAGCCGCTGTTCTGCCTGCTGCCGCGCCAGTTGCTCGGCGCCCTCGACACCGCCTGGGCCAGGGGTGAACGCAGCCCACAACGCCTGCTGCGCCAACTCGGCGCCCGCGCCCTGGACTGCGCCAGCGACGATCCGCGCCTGGCCAACCTCAACACCCCGCAACTACTGCAGGCCGCGCCCGGCGTGAACGGGTGAATAAACCACGCCCGCCGGGCGCCCGAGCCGGCCTAAGAATTTTGCGCTAAGCCCTTGTCAAATAACCTTTTCTGAGTAGAATTGGGCGCATTCGGAGTGTAGCGCAGCTTGGTAGCGCGTCTCGTTCGGGACGAGAAGGTCGCAGGTTCGAATCCTGTCTCTCCGACCATCCCCTTGGTTCATGTTTCCTCAGTAGACATCGAACCCCAAAGAAACCGGCCCTTTAGGCCGGTTTTCTTTTATCAGCCTTCCTCACCTTTCCGCACCCTAGCGCATGCAAATTGGTATGCCTATTGGTATGCCGATCGCTCACTAGAACACGGCATACCAATCAGCCATGAAAAGAGCGGACATCAAGCGCCGGCCAATGGCCGATAGCCGATAGCCGATAGCCGATAGCCGTAATGATCGCTCATGGCGTGCGACCACTCTTTACCGTCAGGATCGGTGCCGCGGCGAACCGAGCCTTTCGGGTTCTCGATGGCCAGGCTCAGACCCTGGACACTGACATGCCCCTTGCGGTAGTTGCCGGCCTGTTTCTGCGCGGCGGTTGGCTCTGGCAGATCATTATTTGGTGAGGTCGCAGCCTCATCGGCGGCGGCCTTTACGTCGACAGCGGCCGGTGCGTCGAACATCCCGCGCGGCCCAGTCAGGTTCTGCTCGGCATTGGCGAAGGCGTGCTGACATGTGCGCGACCATCGGCCTGCACCTTGTACAGCCTGCCAGCGTGCGTCCACTGCTGCCCGGCAGCAAACTGAATGGCCGGCGCCACCTCAGGCTGCTTGGCGCGCACCTCAAATTGTTTTGGCCCAACCTGCACCGCCTCATGGGTCGCCGCAGCGCCGGCTTTTTGGATAGCGTTCCGGGCTTGCATGGGGTTGCTGTACTTCTGGCCGAACGGCGTCGGCTGATCCATGCCTCGCCCACCCTGCGGCACATAGTTCTCGGGCGGCACATTGCTGGCTTTAACCTGGCGCGACTCGCCGAATGCGTTAGTTTCAATAAAGCCGGCATCCGGGCGCCCGTCGGCCAGCCGCCGCTGCGGTGCGGGCAAGCCGACAGGCTCTGGCGCGAGCTGCCCTTCAAAGGTATTGCCAATGCGGGGCTGCTCGGCAGAGCGTGAAGCCGGGATGTAGTCACCCTCACGGCCAGGCTGAGCGCCGCGCTCGGCTTGCTGCTCCATGCCGGCGCCGAATGTTTGCGGGGCACGCTCGCGGCCAGTCGGGCGCTGCTCACGGTCAACGTCGCGCGCCGGCCCTTGCTCGCTGACATTACCCTGGCCATCGGCGTAAAAGGCCTGCTCTGGCGCAGGCAGCGCCAGGCGCTCAGGTGCAGGGAGTCGCGCCTGCTCACTATCGACAGCAACCACAGCAGCCGCTGATAGCGCACCGGCAGCCGGGTCCAGCCCCATCTCTTGCGAGCGTTTGCGCGGAGGGATCACGTTCACGCCAGCACCCATCGCAGAACCAGCAAGGGTTCCTTCAACGGCAGCCCGCGCCAGTCCCTCAGTCAGCTCCTTCTCTTCGGCCCAGTTCTGGATAACGGTTTCAGCAGCGGACTGCGGCAGCTCTTCAAGCACGCCCTCAGTCAAAGCACCACCAGCTACGCGCCGAGCCAGACCAGGCGCTTCGCCTGCAACCTGCACAACGCCACCGGCAATTGCGCTTTCTGCGTCCAATACACCCAGGCGCTGAGCAGCCCTTGCCCCAAGCCCACCGAGTGCCGCGCCAACAACACCCGCCCCCGCAGCGGCTGCAGCGGCCCGTCGAGGCTCAACCTCGTCAGCGACCTGATCCATTGTGCCGCCGGCAATCACAGCACCCTCGCCAACGCCGCCAGCAATTGCCCCCTGAGTTGCTGCCTGAGCAGCCGTTACTGGCGCACCAATCACTCCAGCAGCGCGACCAGCAGCCAGCGCGCCACGCCCCAGCACGCCACCGGCAAGCATCTG
>DAITLT010000031.1:0-2758 GCA_036835505.1 Pseudomonas sp. | reverse complement strand
CGGCATATGCCCCCGCAATATCAACAGCACGGCCGTCTTGCCAGGCCCGGTCAATTTCGGCACTGCCCGCCTGTCGCGCCGGGCTGTATTCATCCCGCGCCTCTTCGGCCCATTGGCTGGGCTGAAAGCCCGTAATCTCGCCCACCTTGCCGGCGGTTTCATCTACAAACCGCTTATTGGTCAGCGCAGCAACAGGAATATCGGCAAGGCCCGTCACAATGCCAGGCAGCTTCTGGACACCACGTTTTAGGTCGGTGCCAAGGTCGCCAGCAAGAGAAGTGTTTTGCTTGGGAGATGGCGCCGCACCTGGCTTGCTGCCGTATTCGCTCCAAGGCCCGCTCGCAGGGTTATTGCTCTGCTGATAATCGTCCCAAGGCCCAGCCATATAGCACCCTCCAAAAAGAAAACCCGCCGTAGCGGGTCAAGTCTCTTGAGTAGTTGCTGTAAAGGCGAACCCTACAGGGGGTTGGCTAGCATACTGTTAGTACTTGTCACGGAATCGGCTAGCAACCCGTGCGAGGTAGTCCATAATCTCGCGCAGTCGCGCTCGAGCGTGAGCATCTGGATGTAGCAATGCGATTAGCGAATAGCGATTTTCTTCAAACAGACCTTGGGTATATACGAGCGCCGCATCCTGGTGCGGCGCTCCAACTGGACAGGTTCTGTCATGTTGTGGCCGGCCACTGGGAAATACTGTCGGAGGGATTGCTATGTGTATGTGCATCAAGCCGGCATTAATAGCTGACTGCGGCTTAATGTATGCAGCCTCGCGCCCAAAGTATGGCGGAAGCCTAAGCCGGTCAGACTCAATATATTTTGTGAAGTCTGAAATCAGACCGTTCAGCAAGCCGGGGTAATCAACTAGAACATCACGAAATAAAGACTCGTATGTTTCCGGGTTGAACTCGACAATAACCGCCATGCGCCTCAACCAACCAAACGGTTGAAACGATCTGCTGTCATGTCAGCCAACGCTCTCAAGCCCTGAACATCTACCGAGCTATCAAAGACTTCAGGGATATTCATTCGCTGCTTAGCTAAAAGCTCAGCACGCGCAGCAAGTGACCTCGTCCGCGCCAACTGTCGGCGCAGAGCTGAAAACTCATCACCTATGACCGGCAATTCATGCAACGGACTATCGATAGGAGTTGATTCCTCAAGAGATCTCAACCCTAAAACAATCTCTGAAAAAGGCTGCTCATCAAGAGCCTGCCTAGGAAGAGCTTCATCAGAAGAGAGTAACTGACAACTAAGCTCCATAGTACGGTGTAACTTACCCAGAGAGGCCATTGCGTGTTTGATACTGGCTCTCAGTTTCGCTTTTTGCTCAAGCTCTCTTTTTTCTTGAACCTTGCCTGGCTTGACGATTTCAACAACCTGAGGAGCTGCTGCAGCAATCTGAGCGCACGCCGTAGAAATGCTCAAAGCAAGGCTAAGCATCGCCACTTTCGGAAAACTTGCCTGATTGGTAACAGCCATCCCACCCTCCTGGGCCGTAAAGCGCGGCCGCCCGCAAGCGTCACGATTTCATACGGGCAGGATAGTACAGCCAAGGGCATTAAATCTCAATTTACCCTTAACACCGCCTGTCCATCAGCCCGGCATCATTCATCGCAAACACCTTCAGTCCTCGAAGGGAAAGCAGGCAGGGGCGTGGGCGGTGCGAACCATCCCTCTTCGGCTGTACGGGCCTAGCCTACTTAGCCCCAGGCAAGCCCAGAGCACAGACCAAGTGTCAAAGCGGAATTTTGGGGAGGCAAACCCTACAGGGGGGGCAAGTGCGGTCCATGAATGAACAGCTACCATGGGTGAGCGGCGGGTAATAGCGTTTGCCCTTCACATGGAAAGCAGGAAGCAGTGATGGACATACAGGGCCGCGAGGTTGCTGATTGCGTTCGCTACGATCAACATCAGACCATCACCGACGAGCTGCGGCGTGAGGTTGCCGCGCTAGAGGGAAAGGTTAGGTTTTTTGGTCGGTCTCTAGACGCATCGCTAAACGCCGAGATTGCCACTCACGACAGGTTAAACACGGTAGTCGCCCAGCAGGCCAAGCTGCTTTTCCGCTGCCAAGAAACCCTAAACCCACACCGTGACGCCGCTCTGTGGGGCGATGTATGCGCAGCTCTGGCGCCTGCAAGCGCATGCTCAGGCCATCATCGCCAGACCCTATGCAAATCAGCTGCAAATGGTTAGCGTAAGCACGGCTTAGATGGACTTTTTGATCATTAGGGGGAACACCATGAAAAAGCTAATTCTCGCCACTTGTTGCGTACTGGGCCTGGCCGGCTGCTCCAGCGAATACATTATCGCCACCACCGATGGCCAACTGATCAGCACTGACGGCAAGCCAAGCCTGGACGAAGACACCGGCATGTATCGCTTTGAAGACAGCGAAGGCCGCGACCAACAGATTCAAAAAGACACGGTTAAGCAAATTCTCGAGCGCTAACAGCGCTTGGCATGCAACAGCCCCCGCCGCGTGCGGGGTTTTGTTTGTCAGCCCGCCCGTTAAGGGAAGCCCCCTAGGGTCTGTTCCCGTTTCATTCGCGGCCGCGCCGGAGCCTGTTTTTGCGCGAGGCAAGGCGCGAGGAGCGTGATTTGGTTATTCCAAATGAGCGACGAGTAACGCAGCCTCGCACAAAAACAGGCCCGGCCCTTCGGGTTGCGCGAGAAATGGCCCCCGCTGTTGTTGCAGGGCTTGATAAGGGAATGACCATTATCTGCGCCCTGCGCCTAACCGGGGACCATTTCTCGC
>DAITLT010000030.1:0-17426 GCA_036835505.1 Pseudomonas sp. | reverse complement strand
ACCAAAAAACCATGGGCGAAGCCTTCCGGCACCCACAACTGGCGTTTGTTCTCGGCGCTCAGCAGCTCACCCACCCATTGGCCAAAGGTCTTTGATCCCACGCGCAAATCCACCGCCACATCGAAGACCTCGCCGGCCACCACCCGCACCAGCTTGCCCTGGGCTTGCTGCACCTGGTAATGCAGGCCGCGCAGCACGCCCTTGGCCGAGCAGGAGTGGTTGTCCTGCACAAACGCCACACTACGACCAATCGCCGCTTCGAAGCGTTGCTGATTGAAGCTCTCGTAGAAGAACCCGCGCTCGTCAGCAAAGACTTTGGGCTGCAGCAGCACCACCTCGGGGATGGCCAGACGTGTGGCTTGCATCAGAATACGGTCTCCACCAGCAGGCGTTTGAGGTATTGGCCGTAGCCATTCTTGGCCAGCGGCGCGGCCAGCGCTTCCAACTGCTCGGCGCTGATCCAGCGCTGGCGAAAGGCGACTTCCTCCGGACAGGCCACCTTCAGGCCCTGGCGTTTTTCCAGGGTGGCGATGAACTGGCTGGCCTCCAGCAACGACTCATGGGTGCCGGTATCCAGCCAGGCGTAGCCACGGCCCATGATCTCCACCGAGAGGTTGCCCTGCTCCAGGTAGATGCGATTGAGGTCGGTGATCTCCAGCTCGCCACGGGCCGACGGCTGGATGCTCTTGGCAATGTCCACCACCTGCCGGTCGTAGAAGTACAGGCCAGTGACCGCATAGTTGGACTTGGGCTTGAGCGGCTTCTCTTCGAGGCTGATGGCCTTGCCCTGGCCGTCGAATTCGACCACGCCGTAACGCTGCGGATTCTGCACATGATAGGCAAACACACTGCCGCCCTGTTCGCGGGCCATGGCGCGGCGCAGCAAATCCTGGAAGTCGTGGCCGTGGTAGATGTTGTCGCCCAGCACCAGGGCCGACAGGTCATTGCCAATAAAGTCTTCGCCAAGCAGAAAGGCCTGGGCCAGGCCGTCCGGCGAGGCCTGCACGGCGTAGCTGATATTCAGCCCCCAGCGCGCGCCGTCGCCAAGCAGTTGCTCAAAGCGCGGGGTGTCCTGCGGGGTGGAGATGATCAAGATGTCGCGAATCCCCGCCAGCATCAGGGTGGTCAGCGGGTAGTAAATCATCGGCTTGTCGTACGCCGGCAGCAACTGCTTGGAAATCGCCAGGGTGGCCGGGTGCAAACGGGTACCGGAACCGCCGGCGAGGATGAGGCCCTTTCTGGTGAGTGGGGAGTGGGGGGCGGGGAGTGGAGGGGTCATACGTTGCTCCATTTCTTGTGCAAGCCGGTGAAAAGTTTTCCGGTGCGCTCAGCAAGCGCAAATGCAGCATGATCCGCAGTCGTATAACCAAGCATCAGCGCAAGTTGCATCTGGGTTTCCAGCTCGGCAAGCGAGCCACGCGACATACCAATAAAGTGAAAAAACTCCTTGGCGCCGTTACGGCCTGCGCCTTCTGCAAGATTACTGGGGATCGACACCGCGGCCCGGCGCATTTGCTGCGCAAGCCCATAACGCTCTTCCACAGGGAAGCTGGCCGTAAGCTCATACACCGCTTTGGCCAATTGCATTGCAAACTTCCACGCCTCTAATTGCTCATGCGGTTTTACCATCTCAAGCTCCTTGCAAGGGGAGTGGCCCCACTCCCCACTCCCCACTCCCCACTCCCCACTCCCCACTTACCACTTCCCACTCCCCACTTACCACTTCCCACTTACCACTTACCACTTCCCACTTACCACTTACCACTTCATCCAGCATCCGTGCCACTCCCGCCTGCCAGTGCGGCAGGTGCAGGGCGAAGGTCTTTTGCAGTTTTTGCGTATTCAGCCGTGAATTGGCCGGGCGTTTGGCCGGTGTCGGGTAGGCACTGCTGGCGATGGCGCCGACCTGGGCGGCGGGCACCTTGAGTGTCACGCCGGCGGCGGCGGCCTGTTCGAGGACAAAACACGCATAGGCATGCCAACTGGTCTCACCGGCGGCCGCCAGATGATACAAGCCGCCCAGGGCCGGCTGTTGGCGCACGGCACGGATGGCATGGGCGCTGACATCCGCCAGCAGCTCGGCGCCGGTCGGCGCACCAAACTGATCGGCGATCACATTCAGGCTGTCGCGCTCGCAGGCCAGGCGCAGCATGGTCTTGGCGAAATTATTGCCGCGCGCGGCGTATACCCAACTGGTGCGCAGGATCAAATGCTGACAACCGCTGGCCTGGATCGCCTGCTCACCGGCCAACTTGCTGGCGCCGTACTGGTTCAGCGGGGCGACGGCATCGCCTTCAGCCCAGGGCTGCTCACCGTCACCGGCAAACACATAGTCGCTGGAGTAATGCACCAGCAAACTGCCCAGTTGCCGGGCCTCGCGGGCCAGCACGGCGACCGCCTCGGCATTCACCCGCTGGGCCTGCTCAGGCTCGCTCTCGGCCTGGTCCACCGCGGTATAGGCGGCGGCATTGACGATCACATCCGGTGCGAAGCGCTGCAGCGTCGCGGCCAGGCCGTCGAGGTCACGCAAGTCGCCACAGTAATCGCTACTTTTCGAGTCCAGCGCCAGCAGCTCACCCAACGGCGCCAGGCTGCGCTGCAATTCCCAGCCGACCTGGCCGTTCTTGCCGAGCAAAAGAATCTTCATGCGCTGCGTCCGGAATAGTTGGCTTGCATCCATTGGCGGTAATCACCAGACAGCACGTTGTTCACCCAGGGCTGGTTATCCAGGTACCACTGCACGGTCTTGCGGATGCCGCTGGCGAAGGTTTCCGCCGGCTTCCAGCCCAGCTCATTGGCCAGTTTGCTCGCATCGATGGCGTAACGGCGATCATGCCCTGGGCGATCGGCGACGTAGGCAATCTGCTGCCGATAGGGCTGGCCATCGGCACGCGGGCGCAATTCGTCGAGCAGGGCACACAGGGTCTGGACGATCTCCAGATTGGGCTTCTCATTCCAGCCGCCGACGTTGTAGGTCTCGCCCAACACGCCGGCTTCCAGCACCCGGCGAATGGCGCTGCAGTGATCCTTGACGTACAGCCAGTCGCGGATCTGCTGGCCGTCGCCGTACACCGGCAGGGGCTTGCCGGCCAGGGCGTTGACGATCATCAGCGGGATGAGTTTTTCCGGGAAGTGGTACGGGCCGTAGTTGTTCGAGCAGTGGGTGGTCAGCACCGGCAGGCCGTAGGTGTGGTGGTAGGCACGCACCAGGTGGTCGCTGGCGGCCTTGCTGGCCGAATAGGGACTGTTGGGCTCGTACGGATGGCGCTCGCTGAACGCCGGCTGGTCTTTGCCCAGGGAGCCATAGACCTCATCGGTCGACACATGCAGGAAGCGAAACGCCTGCTGCGCCTCAGGCTCAAGACCCTTCCAGTACGCACGCACGGCTTCCAGCAGGCGGAAGGTGCCGACGATATTGGTCTCGATAAAGTCTTCCGGGCCATGGATCGAGCGATCGACATGGGACTCGGCGGCAAAATTGAGGATCGCCCGTGGCTGATGCTCGCTTAGCAAGCGCGCCACCAGGGCGCTGTCGCCAATATCGCCGTGGACGAAGGTATGCCGCGCATCACCCTCCAGGCTGGCGAGGTTTTCCAGGTTGCCGGCGTAGGTCAGTTTGTCCAGGTTGATCACCGGCTCAGCGGACTGGGCCAGCCAATCCAGGACAAAGTTCGCACCGATAAAGCCGGCACCGCCGGTGACCAAAATGCTCATGCCCTATCGCTTCCTAAAAAACCCGTAAGAACTGGCCCAAGGCCTAATGCCGAATGCCTGTCAGTTAAGAGGCCCGCTCCGAGCATTTACCGTACACCAGAGGCGTAGTCCGGATGCAATCCGGGGGCGGATTTGCAGGGCAACGAGCGTCCCGGATTGCATCCGGGCTACAAAAAGCCATTCCCTTGACTTAAGTGATCGGCATTAGGCCCACGGCCCGCCAACCGACGCCACGGTGCAGCAAGCGCAAACCCCGGACATGGTATCGCGAGCCGGCCGGCCCGCGCGAAGCCCTGTTGGCGGCAGATCAATGCCGGCGCCTTGCCAGACGCCCAATTGCGACTATTTTCTAACCGCCACTGCGGTCGTCACACGGCTGTAATACGGGCTGCAGAGTATCCAGTAGATGCGCCAGGCCTTTGTCCAAGCGCAATTGACACACATCAACTACTCCAGCCGGCAGCAAGCGCTTACTGAAAACGTACCTATTGATCAACGGAGATGAGCAATGACGGACTCAACGCACAAACTCAGACTGGGCGCGTTGATTGCGCTGGTCGTCGGTTCAATGGTCGGCGGGGGGATCTTCTCCCTGCCGCAAAATATCGCCGCCAGCGCCAGTGCCGGCGCCACCTTGATCGGCTGGCTGATTACCGGGGTCGGCATGCTGACCCTGGCCTTCGTGTTCCAGACCCTGGCCAACCGCAAGCCGCAACTGGACGGTGGCGTGTATGTCTACGCCAAGGCCGGCTTTGGCGACTACATGGGCTTCTCCTCGGCCTGGGGCTACTGGATCAGCGCCTGGATCGGCAACGTCAGCTACATGGTGCTGCTGTTCTCCACCCTCGGCTACCTCTTCCCGAATGCCGGTTTTGGTGAGGGCAACACCCTGGTAGCCGTGATCTGCGCCTCGGTATTGCTCTGGCTGCTGCACTTTCTGGTCCTGCGCGGGATCAAGGAAGCGGCCTTTATCAACACCCTGACCACGGTCGCCAAGATGGTGCCGCTGGCGCTGTTTATCATCATCGCCGCCATCGCCTTCAAGCTCGACGTGTTCACCAGCGACTTCTGGGGCACGGGCAACAGCGAGCTGGGCAGTGTGATGGATCAGGTGCGCAACATGATGCTGGTCACCGTCTGGGTGTTTATCGGCATTGAAGGTGCGAGCATCTTCTCCGCCCGCGCGGCCAAACGCAGCGATGTGGGCAAGGCCACGGTGCTCGGTTTTATCGGCGTGCTGCTGCTGTTGGTACTGGTTAACCTGCTGTCCCAGGGCATCATGGCCCAGGCCCAACTGGCCGGTCTGAAGAACCCCTCGATGGCCGGCGTGCTGGAGCATGTGGTTGGCCCCTGGGGCGCCATGCTGATCAGCATCGGCCTGATCGTCTCCCTGGCCGGGGCCCTGCTGTCCTGGACCCTGCTGTGCGCCGAGATTCTGTTTGCCAGTGCCAGCGACCACACCATGCCGGCGTTCCTGCGCAAGGAGAACGCCAACCATGTTCCAGTCAATGCCCTGTGGCTGTCCAACGGCCTGATCCAGCTGTTTCTGATCATCACCCTGTTCAACGACGCCACCTACCTGAAGCTGCTGTACCTGGCCACCTCGATGATTCTGGTGCCGTACTTCTGGTCCAGCGCCTATGCCGTGCTACTCGCCGTGCGCGGTGAAACCTACGAGAACGATGCCGGCCAACGTAACAAGGACCTGCTGATCGCCCTGCTGTCCACCGCCTATGCCCTGTGGCTGGTGTACGCGGCGGGCGTGCAATACCTGCTGCTCTCGGCGCTGCTCTATGCACCGGGCGCAATCCTCTTCGCCAAGGCCAAGCACGAGCTGGGCCAGCCGGTATTTACCGGGGTGGAGAAACTGATTTTCCTCGGTGTAGTGATCGGTGCCGGCATCGCCGCCTACGGTCTCTACGCGGGTTTCCTGAGTCTTTAAGAGAAGGAGTTCGACAATGTCCAAGCAAAAACTCGGCGTGCATTCCGAAGCCGGCAAGCTGCATAAGGTGATGGTCTGCTCGCCCGGCCTGGCGCACCTGCGCCTGACCCCGAACAACTGCGATGAGCTGCTGTTCGACGACGTTATCTGGGTCAACCAGGCCAAGCGCGATCACTTCGACTTCGTCACCAAGATGCGTGACCGCGACATCGAAGTGGTCGAGATGCACAACCTGCTCACCGACGTGGTGCAAAACCCCGAGGCGCTGAAGTGGATTCTCGACCGCAAGACCTCGGCCAATCAGGTTGGCATTGGTCTGGGCCAGGAGCTGCGCAGTTGGCTGGAGGGCCAGGAGCCACGCAAGCTCGCCGAATACCTGATTGGTGGTGTCTCGGGTGCCGACTTGGCCGCCAACGGCGCCAGTGAGCTGGGCAAGATCTTCAACGACTTCATTGGCGAATCCAGCTTTATCCTGCCGCCACTGCCCAACACCCAGTTCACTCGCGACAACAGCTGCTGGATCTACGGTGGCGTGGTGCTCAGCCCGATGTACTGGCCGGCGCGCCGCCAGGAAACCCTGCTGATGACGGCCATCTACAAATTCCACCCGGACTTCGTCAACGCCGACTTCAAGGTCTGGTACGGCGATCCCGATGAGGATCACGGCGCCGCCACCCTCGAAGGCGGTGACGTGATGCCGATCGGCAATGGCGTGGTACTGATCGGCATGGGCGAGCGCACCTCGCACCAGGCCATCGGCCAACTGGCCCAGTCGCTGTTCAAGAATGGCGCCGTGCAACGGGTGATCGTCGCAGGCTTACCCAAATCCCGCGCCGCCATGCACCTGGACACCGTGTTCAGCTTCTGCGACCGCGACCTGGTGACCATCTTCCCATCGGTGGTCAGCCAGATCGTCGCCTTCAGCATTCGCCCGGACGAGAAGAGCAAGGGCGGCATGGACATCCGCCGCGAGGCCAAGCCATTCCTCGACGTGGTGGCCGAATCCCTGAACCTGAAGAAGCTGCGCGTGGTGCAAACCGGCGGCGACAGCTACGAGGCCGAACGCGAACAGTGGGACGACGGCAACAACGTGGTCTGCCTGGCGCCCGGCGTGGTGGTCGGCTATGACCGCAACACCTACACCAACACCTTGCTGCGCAAGGCCGGGGTGGAAGTCATCACCATCAGCGCTGGCGAGCTTGGTCGCGGCCGTGGCGGCGGCCATTGCATGACCTGTCCGATCATCCGCGACCCGATCGACTACTAAAAACACCATTGGCGGGTTACGCCGCCCTGCGGCTAACCCACCCTACAAGGCTAAGTCTGCCGATTCTGCACACAACCCATAGGAGCGGCCTTGACCACCCACATGGCGGTGGGAAGCACAGCAGATCGCAGGGCGCGATAGCTGCCCGCGAAGCTGTTCAGGCTGGATCGCGACCCAGGTCGCTCCTACAAAAGCGCCGAACCACTGGCGCACCTATTTAATGCCTCAAGAGGAACGCGTTCATGGCTTACAACATGCACAACCGCAACCTGCTCAGCCTGATGCACCACAGCAAGCGCGAGCTGATGTTCCTGCTCGATCTGTCCCGTGACCTCAAGCGCGCCAAGTACAGCGGCACCGAGACCCAGCACCTGAAGGGCAAGAACATCGCCCTGATCTTCGAAAAGACCTCGACCCGCACCCGTTGCGCCTTCGAAGTCGCGTCCTATGACCAGGGCGCCAACGTCACCTATATCGACCCGAACTCCTCGCAGATCGGCCACAAGGAAACCATGAAGGACACCGCCCGGGTGCTCGGGCGCATGTACGACGCCATCGAGTACCGCGGCTTCAAGCAGGAAATCGTCGAGGACCTGGCCAAGTACGCCGGCGTGCCGGTGTTCAACGGCCTGACCGATGAATACCACCCAACCCAGATGCTTGCCGACGTGCTGACCATGCGTGAGCACAGCGACAAGCCGCTGCACGACATCAGCTACGCCTACCTGGGCGATGCGCGCAACAACATGGGCAACTCGCTGCTGCTGGTCGGCGCCAAGTTGGGCATGGACGTGCGCATCGCCGCCCCCAAAGCGCTGTGGCCGGTGGAAGAATTCGTCGAGCAGTGCAAGGTCTTCGCCGCCGAAAGCGGCGCGCGTATCACCCTCACCGAAGACCCGCAGGAAGCGGTCAAGGGCGTCGACTTTATCCACACCGACGTCTGGGTCTCGATGGGCGAGCCGGTGGAAGCCTGGGCCGACCGGATCAAGCTGCTGCTGCCCTATCAGGTCAACGCGGCAATGATGAAGGCCAGCGGCACCCCGCGCACCCAGTTCATGCACTGCCTGCCGGCGTTCCACAACACCGACACCAAGGTCGGCAAACAACTGGTGGCGCAGTACCCGTTCCTGGCCAACGGCGTGGAGGTGACCGAAGAAGTGTTCGAATCACCGGCCTGCATCGCCTTCGACCAGGCGGAAAACCGCATGCACACCATTAAAGCGGTCATGGTTGCCACCCTCGGCAACGTTTAAGAACCAGCCTTGGATCTCTTGATCGTCGGCCATGCTGCGTTGCAATTGGGCTCGGAAAGCCGCTCGCGGCTAACGCGCTTTAGCGCGGCCCGAAGGGCGAGTGAAAACGAGTACTGCTCATTTACAGCTCGTAAACTCCGCGCCCTCGCCCAATTGCGCCTTGCCTGGCTCTAGCTCAAAAGACCCAAAACCGGCTCTGCCTGCCATAGAAATTCCTTAGCTCCCGTAACCCGGATGGAATCCGGGGGAGCGCCATGCACGACCTCCCGGATTCCATCCGGGCTACGAATCTCGCTCCTCCGCTAGAACAAGGACAACGCTATGCGTCTAGTGATCGCTTTGGGCGGCAACGCCCTGTTACGTCGTGGCGAGGCCATGACCGCCGAGAATCAGCGCGACAACGTGCGCATCGCCTGTGAGCAGATCGCCAAGATCGCCACCGGCAACGAGCTGGTGGTGGCCCACGGCAACGGCCCGCAAGTCGGCCTGCTGGCCCTGCAGGGCAATGCCTATGATGCCAAGAACCCCTACCCGCTGGACGTGCTCGGCGCCGAAACCGAAGGCATGATCGGCTATATGATCGAACAGGAGCTGGGCAACCTGCTGCCGGTCGAGGTGCCCTTCGCCACCCTGCTCACCCAGGTCGAAGTCGACCCGGCCGACCCGGCCTTCCAGCACATGACCAAGCCGATCGGCCCGGTCTACCCGAAGGCCGAAGCCGAGCAACTGGCCGCCGACAAAGGCTGGACCATCGCCCCGGATGGCGACAAGTTCCGCCGCGTGGTGGCCAGCCCCAGGCCCAAGCGCATCTTCGAGATTCGCCCGCTGAAATGGCTGCTGGAGAAAGGCACCATCGTCATCGCCGCGGGCGGCGGTGGCATCCCGACCATGTACCAGGACGGCAAGCTGGTCGGCGTGGAGGCGGTGATCGACAAGGATCTGTGCTCGGCCTTCCTGGCCGCCGAGCTGGAGGCCGACCTGCTGGTAATCGCCACCGATGTGGACGCCGTGTACATCGACTGGGGCAAGCCGACCCAAAAAGCGGTGGCCCAAGCCCATCCCGATGAGCTGGAAAAACTCGGCTTTGCCGCCGGCTCCATGGGCCCGAAAGTGCAGGCCGCCTGCGAGTTCGCGCGCAACACCGGCAAGGTCGCGGTGATCGGCTCGCTGCCGGATATCGAGGCCATCGTCCAGGGCACGGCGGGCACTCGGATCAGCACGGCGCAACCCGGCATCAGCTACCGCTAGACGCGCTAAAGCCGTATCGCTCAGGCCCGTCCGGCAACCGCCTGCGGGCCTGAGTGCTGTTCGTCACATCGAGAACCACGCCATCCACAAGGACGCCGCCATGGCTGAGTCGAACAAGAAAATGAGCCTGATGGCCCTGACCACCCTGGTCACGGTCAATATGATGGGCTCGGGGATCATCCTGCTGCCTTCGAGCATGGCCCAGCTCGGCGCCGTGTCGCTGCTGTCGTGGATCATCACCGCCGCCGGCTCGATGGCCATAGCCTGGTGCTTCGCCCAATGCGGCATCTACTGCACGCGCTCCGGCGGCATGTCCGCCTACAGCGAGGAAGCCCACGGCCGGTCGGCGTTCTTCCTCTGCTCGTATCTGTATTTTCTCTCGCTGGTGATCAGTAACGTGGCCATCAGCATCGCCGCGGTGGGCTACCTGACGCCCTTCGTGCCCTGGCTTGGCAGCGGTTCGCTGCCGCTGTTCGTCGGCACTCTGAGCATGATCTGGCTGACCACCTTGGCCAATTTCGGCGGCGCCAGCCTGACCGGCCGTCTCGGTTCGATCACCGTCTGGGGCATCATCATTCCGGTGGCGGGCCTGTGCATCATCGGCTGGTTCTGGTTCTCGCCCGAGGTGTTCAGCACCGCCTGGAACCCGAACAATCTCGAGGTCAGCGATGCCATCACCCAAAGCATCCCGCTGACCCTGTGGGCCTTCCTCGGCATGGAATCGGCGGCGCAAAACTCCGACGCAGTGGAAAACCCCAAACGCAACGTGCCGCTCGCCTGCCTGCTCGGCACCCTCGGCGCGGCGGTGGTCTACGTGCTCTCGACCACGGTCATTCAAGGCATAGTGCCCAATGCCGAGCTGGCCAACTCCAGCGCGCCGTTCGCCCTGGTCTATGCGCAGATGTTCAATCACGGCATCGGCAACCTGGTCATGGGCCTGGCCGTGCTGGCTTGCGTCGGCTCCCTGCTGGGCTGGCAGTTCACCCTGGCGCAGACCGCCAAGGTCACCGCCGACCAGGGCCTGTTCCCGCGCGTCTTCGCCCGAGTCAATCGCTTCGACGCACCGCTGCTGGGCCTGTTGTGCTGCGCCATCCTGCAGAGCCTGATTGCCCTGTCGACCATCTCGCCGAATGTCAGCGAGCAGTTCGGCAAGCTGGTCAACCTGGCCGCCGTGACCAACCTGATCCCCTATGTCACCGCCCTCTCGGGCCTGCTGGTGATCATGTACAAGGCCCGCGTGCCGCTCGAGGTGTTCCGCCGCAACAGCCTGATTTTGCTGATCGGCATGCTCTACTGCTTCTACGCCCTGTATGCCTCGGGCCTGGAAGCCGTATTCGGCGCGGCCCTGGTGATGATCGCCGGCTACCTGCTGTTCGGCATCATCGCCAAACGCCTGGTCGCCGAACTGGATACCCTGCACGCGTCCAAGGGGGATGCCCAATGATCCGCCGACCTTTGTTCCTGCGCGCTGCCGTCGCCCTCCTGCTGAGCAGCGCTCTACTGCCGGCTCACGCCGCCGACCACTTGGCGCAGGTGCGCGCCAGCCAGACCCTCACCCTCGGCTTCGTCGCCGGTGATGCGCCCTTCTCCGCCGGTACGGCCGAGCAGCCCAGCGGCTACGCCATCGAGTTGTGCGGCCTGCTCGGCGAGCAACTCAAGCAACAGCTCGGCCTGGCAGCGCTGAAACTGCGCTATCAGCCCCTGACCGCGGCCACGATGCTCGACGCCGTGGCCACCGGCCAGGTCGCTACGGTGTGCAGCGCAGTGGGCGACACCCTCAAGCGCCGCGAGCAGGTGAGTTTTTCCCTGCCCTACTTCGCCGCCGGCCTGGGCGTAGTGGTACGCCGCGACGCACCGGCCAGCCTGCTGACGCCGATCAACGAGGGTGCCCAGCAGCGCGGCCCGGTATGGCGCGCCACCCTCAACCAGGGCCTCAACCGGCATAGCTTCGCGGTGCTGCAAGACAGCGTCAGCGTCGACTGGGCGCGGGCACGGCTGCGCGCCCTCGGCCTGCAATCGGAGCTGCGCGAAGTGCCCAGCAATGCCGCAGGGCTGGCCATGGTGGTGAATGGTCAGGTCGATGCCTTCTTCGCCGATCGTCTGGTGTTGCTCAACTACCAGGCCGAGAACCCGCGCGGCGGCGAGCTGCTGGTGCCCGAGCGCTTGTTCGATGTGCTGCCCGTGGCTTTGCCACTCGCGCGCGGCGACGACACCTGGCGTCTGGCCGTTGATCGCGCCCTGAGCCAGGTGCAACGCAGCACCGCCGGCCAGGCCCTGTACGCCCGCTACTTCGGCCCGCCGAGCGAGCAGAGCCAACTGCTGATGAAATTGTTCCAGCGCCCCGAGTAAGGGCCGCGCACCCGCCAAGATGGCTCGCCAGGCCCATGCCTGCCTGGCGCAGACCCAGAAGCGTGCGGCGCCGCTAACGACCGAGCGGCGCCGGCCAGATAAGCCCTGGCCGCCACGGGCCAGCAGATAAAAGCGTGACTCGACAGTCAGCCCTCGCGTCAGCTACGCACTAAGCCGATTGCGCCCTCTACGGCTGCCCGACCATTTCCAGGAGTTTTTGCGTGATGTCTCGTTTACCGGTGATTGTTGGTTTTGGTGGCTATAACGCGGCCGGGCGCAGTTCGGCCCACCACGGGTTTCGCCGTACCGTGATCGAATCGCTGAGCGTGGCCGAGCGTCAGCAAACCCTCGCCGGCCTGGCCGTGTTGATGAAGCTGGTGACCTGGGCCGACGGCCACTACCGCGACCAGGACGGCAACGCCCTCAGCCTGGAGCAGTTGGACGCACGTTTCGCCACGCAGATCCTCGCCTCCACCCTGGTGCGCCGGATCGAGAAAAACCACCTGGATGTGGACGCCGCGCCCTGGCAGAAAAACCTCACGGTCACCGGCCCCGCCGGCAAGCCGCTGAGCTTTATCACCCTGCGCAAGCAACTGCCCGAGCCACTGCCCAGCGATTGGACGGTGGAGGCGCTGAACGACAACGATGTGCAGGTCACCCTCTACGACGGCTGCGACATCAAGGTCGACAGCTACCGCAATCTGCCGGTGAAATCCGCCGGCCAGTTGCCCAGCGGCTTCGAACCTGGCGAGCTGTACGCCTCGCGCTTTCACCCGCGCGGCCTGCAACTGACCGTGGTGGCCGCCACCGACGCCCTGCGCTCGATCGGCCTGCCGTGGCAGACCATCGTCGATCAGGTCGCCCCCGACGAAATCGCCGTGTACGCCAGCAGCATCATGAGTCAGCTGGATGAAAACGGCTTCGGCGGCCTGCTGCAATCGCGCCTGAAGGGCGGCCGGGTCACCGCCAAGCAGTTGGCCCTGGGCCTCAACAGCATGCCGGCGGACTTTATCAACGCCTATGTACTGGGCAGCGTCGGCAGCACCGGGAGCATCACCGGCGCCTGCGCCAGCTTCCTTTACAACCTGCAAAAAGGCATCGAACAGATCAGCGCCGGCAAGGCTCGGGTGGTCATCGTCGGCAACAGCGAGGCGCCAATCACCCAGGAATGCCTCGACGGTTACGGCGCCATGGGTGCCCTGGCTACTGAAGAGGGTCTGCGCCAGGTCGAAGCCCAGGAGCAGGCGCATCCGGGCGAGGTGGACTGGCGGCGGGCCAGCCGGCCGTTTGGCCAGAACTGCGGCTTCACCCTGGCCGAGTCCGGCCAGTTCGTGGTGTTGATGGACGACGAGCTGGCTCTGCAACTGGGCGCCGACATCCACGGCGCGGTGCCGGAGGTGTTTATCAACGCCGACGGCTTCAAGAAATCCATCTCCGCGCCCGGCCCTGGCAACTACCTGTGCATGGCCAAGGCCGTGGCCAGCGCCATGCAACTGGTGGGTGAAGACGGCGTGCGCCTGCGCAGCTTCGTGCACGCCCACGGCTCCAGCACCCCGGCCAATCGGGTCACCGAATCGGCGCTGCTCGACCGCGTAGCCGCCAGTTTCGGGATTGCCGACTGGCCGGTGACGGCGGTCAAGGCCTATGTCGGCCACTCCCTGGCCAGCGCCAGCGCCGATCAATTGATCGGCGCCCTGGGCAGCTTCAAGTACCAGTTGATTCCGGGGATCAAGACCATCGACGCCATCGCCGACGACGTACACCGTCAGCACCTGCGCATCGCCCAGGTTGATGTGCCGCGCAGCGAACAGCCCCTGGAGGTGTGCTTTATCAACTCCAAGGGCTTTGGCGGCAACAATGCCAGCGCCGTGGTGCTGGCGCCGCAGGTGGTCGAGCGGATGCTGCGCAAGCGTTACGGGGCCGAACGCTTCGCCACCTATGTGGCCCGCCGCGAACAGACCCGCGCCGCCGCCCAGGCCTACGACCAGCAGGCGCTGCACGGGCAGTTGCAGATCATCTACAACTTCGGTCACGACCTGATCGACGACCAAGCCATTCGCATCAACGACGAACAGATCCAGGTGCCGGGGTTCAACCAGCCGCTGGTGTTCGCCAAGGCTTCACGCTTCGCCGACATGCTCGACTAAAGCCCGGCGTCCAGCGCCTGGGCCGCGCGGCTCAAGCCAGGGCGCGGGCCAGTTGCACCAGCTCGTCACGCCAGGCCGCCGCCTGCGGCAGGGCGAGGAACGAGGGATTGAGAAAGGATTCGCGCGCCTCGTAGGTCAGCGCCTGGCCCTTGAGGTCGAGCACCTCGCCCCCCGCACCTTCGAGCACGCCCTGGGCCGCCGCGGTATCCCACTGCGAGGTCGGCGCCAGACGCGGATAGCAGTCGGCATTGCCCTCGGCGAGCAGGCAGAACTTCAGCGAGCTGCCGACACTGGCCAACTGCAGATCACCAAACTGCTCCGTCAGGCCGGCCAGTAAGCGCTCCTGGGCCGGGCTGGAGTGGCGCTTGCTGGCCACCACGGTGAAGGCGTCGCTGGGCGCGATGCGCACGCTGATCGGCTGTGCCTCGGCCGCCGCCTCGCTGCGCCAGGCGCCCAGACCCGCGCCACCAAAATAGCAGCGGCCACTGGTGGGCATGCCGACCACGCCGAAGACCACGCGGCCCCGGTCGATCAGGGCGACGTTGACGGTGAACTCCTCGGAACCGGCGATAAATTCCTTGGTGCCGTCCAGCGGATCGACCAGCCACCAGCGGCTCCACTGCGCACGCTCGCTCAGGGCAATGTCGGCGGCCTCCTCGGAAAGCACCGGAATCTCCGGCGCCAGGGCGTTCAGGCCGGCCAGCAGCAGATGGTGCGCGGCCAGATCGGCGGCAGTCACCGGCGAGTCATCGGCCTTGGCGGTCACCGCCGTGGCGCAGCGCCAGAACGGCAGAGTGACGACACCGGCCTGGCGCACCAGATCAATGACCGCGGGCAGATAGGGATGGCTCATAGACTCAATTCTCCTCGCTGGGTCAGCAGGTCGCGGGCCAGATACAGGGCGGCCAGGGCGCGGCCCTCGCTGAATTGCGGATGCTCGACCAGCGCCGACAACTCGCCGAGATCAACCCGCTCGACCCGCAACGGCTCCGGCTCGTCGCCCGGCAGGCTCTGTACATACAGATCGCGGGCCAGCACCACCTGGATCTTCTGGCTCATATAGCCCGGCGACAGGCTCAGCTCGGTCAGCCATTCAAGCGTGTGGGCGCCAAAGCCGGCCTCCTCCATCAGCTCGCGATTGGCCGCCAAGAGCACATCCTCACCCGGCTCGATCAGGCCCTTGGGCAGGGAAATCTGATAATCGTCGGTGCCCGCGCAATACTCCTCGACCAACAGGGCATGGCGCGCGTCAACCAAGGCCACGATCATCACCGCGCCATAGCCGGTGCCCTTGCTGGCCAGGCGCTCGTAGGTGCGCTCAACGCCATTGGTGAAGCGCAATTGCAGTTGCTCGACGCAAAACAGGCGGCTACTGGCGACAATCTCGCGGGCGAGGACGGTGGGTTTCTGGCGCATGGCGGGACTCCTTGGCGTGGCCGGCGGGTTATCATAGCGCGGCCAAGATCCTGTCGCGCTGGCCGAGCCTGCTTTCATCCAGCCTCATCGAGAATGACCCATGCTCCCGCTGCCCTGGCCCGCCATCGACACCGTGTTGCTCGACATGGACGGCACCCTGCTCGACCTGCATTTCGACAACCACTTCTGGCTCGAACACCTGCCCCAGCGCTATGCCGAATTGCACGGCATTAGCCGCCAGCAGGCCGATGCCGAACTGCTGCCGCTGTTCCACCAGCATGCCGGCCAGCTCAACTGGTACTGCACGGATTTCTGGAGCCGCGAACTGAACCTCTCGGTGCGCGAGCTCAAGCGCGAAGTGGCCCACCTGATCGCCCTGCGCCCGGATGCCGACACCTTCCTGGCGGCCATTCGCGCCGCCGGCAAACGGGTGGCGCTGATCACCAACGCCCATCGCGACTCGCTGTCGCTGAAGCTCGAGCGCATCGAACTGGCGCCCTACTTCGACCGCCTGATCAGCTCCCACGATTACGGCGTCCCCAAGGAAGACCAGCAGTTCTGGCACGCCCTGCACGCCGACTGGCCCTTCGACCCGGCGCGCACCCTGTTTATCGACGACAGCCTGCCGATCCTGCGTAGCGCCCGCACCTTCGGCATCGCCCACCTGCTGGCGGTGCGCCAGCCGGACAGCCGTCAGCCCGCCAAGGACAGTCAGGAGTTCAGCGCCGTGGCGGACTACCGCACGCTGCTGCCGTAAACGCCGGTCTAGCCGCCAGCCGGAGCGCGAAAGCCCTGCACCCGCGCCGCTAATTGGTGCTCAGCGGCCGGCCCGCTTACACTTCACAGACTCCGTCCCGAGACCTGCCGAATGCGCGGTTGCCGACTTGCTCCTGCTCTGCTGCTCGCCGCCAGCCTGCTCAGCCCAACCAGCCAGGCCGGCCAAGACGTGCGCGTCTGCCAACAGGCCGCGGAGAAGTACGCCTACCGCCTGGAGCTGGCCGAACTGATTCTGGCGCGCACCGCCGCCACGTATGGCCCAAGCCAGATCCAAGCCAATGCCCAGCCCGACCCGCCCCAGCAGCGCTGCCTAACCATGCTCCGTGAGGGCCAGGTTGACCTGGCCTTCGTCCCGCCCGACAGCGAGCGGCTGCGCGACTTCGCGGTGATCCCCTTCGACCTGCACAACGGCATGCTCGGCTACCGTGTGCTGCTGATTCGCAAAACCGATGCCGAGCGTTTCGCCCAGGTCAACAGCCTGGCCGACCTGCGCCAATTGCGCGGCGGCTTCGGCAGCCAATGGAGCGATTTCCGCCTGTTCGCCCGCAACCAACTGCCGGTGGAGGGCCTGGCCAACCCCGACAACCTGCTGGCGATGCTCGGCAAACGCCGCTTCGACTACTACCACCGCGGCCTGCATGAGGCCTGGCGCGAACTGGACGAAAACCCCGTGGCCGGCGCCGAGCTGATGGTTGAGCCGCACCTGGCGCTGGTCTACCACCTGCCGGTGTACTTCACCTTCAATCGCAACGATCGGCGCCTCAAGCAACGCTTCGAGCAGGGTCTGGCCCAGGTGCAGGCCGACGGCAGCCTGCGCGCGCTGTTTCTGCGCCACTTCGGCCAACTGGCCAACCAGGCCGGACTGGAGCAACGCACCCTGATCGTCCTCGACTACCCCAACCCGCCCGGCCTGCCCGCCCCCGACACCCATCTGTGGCTGCACCGCGACTAGCTCGCCAGAGTCTAAGCCCGCCGCAGCTATTGCCAATGTGTCTAACCTGGCCCGCCAATTTGGCCTAAGATCAAGCCATACGCACTGCAGAGGAGGAGTCACATGCAGGTAGCCGGAGTCACCAGCAGCTTGCCGCTCTCGACCCAGATCATCAAAAAGACCGGGCAAGCGGCGCAAGCACCTGAAGCCCCGGTCAATCCGGAACAGGTCAACCGCGCCGTCGACCGCGCCAGTGATCGAGTCACAGAGAACCAAGCCAGCCGGGCACAAACCCAGACTGATCGGCGTACGTATGCCACGCAGATATACAGTGCCAATAGCCAGCAAAAGCAGATCGACACTTACCTGGCTGTTGCCAGCG
>DAITLT010000029.1:7699-17665 GCA_036835505.1 Pseudomonas sp. | reverse complement strand
GCCAGGATGGTCAGCTTGTGCGCGGCATCGATGCCTTCAACGTCGAAGGTCGGATCGGCCTCGGCGTAACCCAGGGCCTGGGCTTCCTTCAATACGTCATCGAAGGCCCGGCCTTTCTCGCGCATCTCGCTGAGGATGAAGTTGCCGGTGCCGTTGATGATCCCGGCCAGCCAGTTGATGCGGTTGGCCGCCAGGCCTTCACGGATCGCCTTGATCACCGGAATACCGCCGGCTACGGCGGCTTCGAAGGCAACGATCACGCCTTTCTCGCGGGCACGAGCAAAGATTTCGTTGCCGTGCACGGCGATCAGCGCCTTGTTGGCGGTGACCACATGCTTGCCGTTGTCGATGGCCTTGAGCACCAGGTCATGGGCCAGGGTGTAGCCACCGATCAGCTCGATGACGATGTCGATTTCCGGGTTATTGACCACGTCGAAGACATCGTTGGTCAGGTTGATACCGGTCGTGTCGTACTGGGGCTTGGGCGAGCGGATGGCAATCTGGGCAACTTCAATACCGCGACCGGCACGACGGGTAATCTCCTCAGCATTACGCTTGAGTACATTCAAGGTGCCGCCACCGACGGTGCCCAGCCCACAGATGCCTACTTTCACCGGTTTCACGCTGCTATACCCCATCTTCACAGTAAGCGGCCGGAGCATGCCCCGGCCGGATAAAAGAGCCGCACATTACGAAGCGCGACCTTATTAGTCAATTCATCCCTGGCGCCATGGCCAAACCAGCCAGCGGCCGGCTTACTTGGCGTCCAGAGCCAGCTTGGCCAGCTCCGGCGCCGGCTGGTAACCGGGGATCAGTTCGCCATTGGCCAGGACGATGGCCGGCGTGCCATTGATGCCGATCAGTTGGCCAATTTCGTACTGCTTGGCCACCGGGTTGGCGCACTTGCCGGGCGGCAACTCTTTACCGGACTTGGCTTTGTTCATCGCCTCCTGGGGGTCTTTGGCGCACCAGACGCTGACCAGGCCGTTGTAGCCATGGGAACCCACGCCCTGGCGCGGGAAGGCCATGTAGCGCACATCCACACCGCGGCGATTGAGCTCCGGAACCTCACGATGGAGCTTCTGGCAGTAGCCGCAATCGGTGTCGGTGAACACGGTGATATGGGTCTTCGGCTCTTTGGCCGCGAACACCACCATGTCGCTGAGCGGCACCTTGGCAATTTCCTTGGCGATGGCCTTGCCCTTGATCTGCTCGGTGAGGTTCAGCGCCTGGCCATCTTTGAACTGATAGAGAAAGCCCTGCAGCATGTACTGGCCGTCAGCGCTGGAATACAACACCCGGCCGCCAGGCAGATGCACCTCGAAAATCCCAGGCAACGGGCTCTCGGCAATCGCCTCGACCTTCATCTCGGGGTCGATGCTTTGCAACGAGCTGCGAATGGCAGCATCCGGGTCGGCAGCCAGGGCCAGGTTACCGGCAAGGCCAAGGGCTACAGCAGCGAAAATCCGGGTCACGCGCATGGGTACTCCTGTTGAGCGGCGGGCAGTCATGGATGGCACAAAGCCTACCACAGAAGCCCTCTACCACCGACCGCTGCGGATCGCCGAGAACCTCCCGCTTATCGCCTCATTAGCCGCGCGGGTGATGGGCCGCATGCAGCGCCTGCAAGCGCGCGCGGGCCACGTGGGTGTAGATCTGGGTGGTCGACAGGTCACTGTGACCCAGCAGCATCTGCACCACCCGCAGGTTGGCGCCGTGGTTGAGCAAATGGGTGGCAAAGGCATGGCGCAGGGTATGCGGCGATAACGCCTTGCTGATGCCGGCCACGCGGGCCTGATGTTTGATCCGGTACCAGAAGGTTTGTCGGGTCATTTGCCCACCGCGCAAGCTCGGGAACAGCACATCGCTGGGCTTGCCATCCAGCAGCAATGGCCTGCTGTCGCGCACATAACGCGCCACCCAGACCATCGCCTCCTCGCCCAACGGCACCAGGCGCTCCTTGCTGCCCTTGCCGAACACCCGCAGCACGCCCTGACGCAGATTGACCTGCTCCAGGGTCAGGCTGATCAACTCCGTCACCCGCAGCCCGCAGGCATATAGGACTTCGAGCATGGCGCGATCGCGCAGGCCAATCGGCTCACCGATATCCGGCGCCGCCAGCAGCGCCTCGACGTCGGCTTCGGACAAACTCTTGGGCAAGGGGCGGCCCAACTGCGGCAATTCGACCTGCAGGGTCGGGTCCTGGGCGATCAAGCCCTCGCGCAACAGAAAGCGGTAGAAGCCGCGCAATCCCGACAGGAAGCGGGCGGTTGAGCGCGCCTGATAGCCGGCACTCAGGCGCCAGGCCAGGTGATCGAGAATCGCCTCGCGGCCACTGTCGCGCAGCTCAACCCCGCGCGCCTGCAACCAGTGTTGATACTGGCCCAGGTCACTGCGGTACGCCGCAACGGTATGTGGCGACAAGCCCTTCTCCAGCCACAGCGACTCAAGAAAACGCTCGACCAGCGGGTGTTCGGTAGCAGGCATGACAGGACAACGTCAGACAAGATGGGCCGACAGTCTTCCACAGCGAGCGCCGCCAAGGCCAGCAAGGCCTGCGCAATAGACCCAAGGCACGCCGAAAAGCCAATCCACACCTACCTTTGGATGGGTGACAAGTCGGCACCGGCCAGCCATGCTTGCAATTAGCCATCATCGACTGCCGGATTTATAACAATGTCCAACAATCAGAAATCGCGTCTTGGCCAGCTGCTGATCGACAAAGGCCTGATCTCCTCGGCCCAACTCGACAGCGCAATCAAATTGCAGCTCACCAGCGGCAAGCGCCTGGGTGAAATCCTTATCGAGCAAGGCCTGGTCAGCGAACGCCAACTGGCCAAAGCGCTGAAAAAACAAACCAGCCTGCGCCTGACCGCCACCCTGGTTGCCGCCCTGCTCAGCCCGTTCCAGATGGCCAGCGCCGACATCCAGCGCCAGCAGGCACCAAGCAGCCTAAGCCATCAGCAGTTGCCACGCGGCATGCAAGCGCTGAGCGACGCACAGATGAGCGGCGTCAACGCCCAGGGCCTAAACGAGGCTCTGCAAGGCATCTTCGCCCAGGCCGGCAGCGGTGACGGGCTCGGCACCGTTGGGCAACTGGCCAAACTGGTGCTGCCGGTGCTCAACAGCCTGGAAGCCGAAACCACCCTGCATGATGTGCAATACGACACCAGCAAGCTGACCTCGGTGATCAACCCCGACGGCTCGGTCAACGTGCGCCTGCCCAGCTCGATTGGCGAGCTGCGCTTCGACAATGTCCGCGTGGCCGGCGCCAACCCCGGACAAAGCTTTGGCAGCGTGGTGTTGCAGGACATCGACCTGTCCCAGGCCTCACTGAAAATCCGCCTGCACTGAGACAGGTCCTGGCGCACCGCAACATCGACCAGCCACCAGGCAAAGTCACCGCAGCGCCGCCGGCCAAATCCCAGACAATAAAAAAGCAGCCCGCAGGCTGCTTTTTTGTGGAGCGACTGGCTGTTAAACCAGTTTTTCCTTGATACGCGCTGCCTTGCCGGACAGGTCGCGGAGGTAGTAAAGCTTGGCTTTACGCACGTCACCGCGACGCTTCACAGCCAGGCTGTCAACCAGCGGGCTGTAGGTCTGGAAGGTACGCTCAACGCCAACACCGTTGGAGATCTTGCGCACAGTGAAGGCACTGTTCAGACCACGGTTACGCTTGGCAATTACCACGCCTTCGAATGCCTGCAGACGCTGACGGTCGCCTTCCTTCACTTTCACTTGCACGACAATGGTGTCGCCCGGTGCGAAAGGAGGAATTACTTTGCCCATCTGCTCAGCTTCGATCTGCTGAATAATCTTGTTAGTCATGCTTTGCTCCTAAGGCTGGCCTAAGGCCGACCATCGATACGTTAACTATCGTCCCGCTGGCGAAGGTATTCCGCCAACAGCTTTTGCTCTTCTCCAGAAAGCGAGCGGCTTTCCAGAAGATCAGCGCGTCGTTCGTAGGTCCGACCAAGGGACTGCTGCAAACGCCAACGCCGGATGTGTTCGTGGTTGCCACTCAGCAACACTGATGGAACACGTTTGTCCGCATACACCTCCGGACGGGTGTAATGCGGGCAATCGAGCAGGCCGTCGGTAAACGAATCCTCCTCGGCGGAGTCCGCATGACCCAATGCCCCAGGCAAGAGTCGCGTCACCGCATCGATCAGCACCATTGCCGGCAACTCACCGCCGGAAAGGACGTAATCACCAATCGACCATTCTTCATCGACATGCGCCTCAATAAAGCGCTCGTCGATCCCCTCGTAGCGGCCGGCGATGAGGATTAACGCCTCCTCTTGCGCCAACTCGCGTACCGCCGACTGATTCAGTTGGCGACCTTGCGGCGACAGGTAAATCACTTTGGCATTAGCACCGGCAGCCTGCCTGGCATCAGCCAGAGCATCTTGCAGTGGCTGGATTTTCATCACCATGCCCGGACCGCCGCCAAAAGGCCGATCATCCACGGTTTGGTGGCGATCTTCGGTATAGGCGCGGGGATTCCAGCAGGTCAGTTGCAACAACCCCTGCCTCACCGCACGACTGCTAATGCCGTATTCGCTGATGGCGGAAAACATCTCCGGGAACAGGGTAATGACTTCAACTCGCAAGCTAGCCATGTTTCTTACTAACCCACGGGTTTAGAAATCAGCATCCCAATTCACCTGCATCTCACCGGCCGTCAGGTCAACCGCCAGCACGCATTGCGCCGTATAGGGCAGCAGGCGCTCACGGTCATCCAGGCTGTCAGCGCAGGATTTCACCACCATCACATCGTTCGAACCGGTTTCCAGCAGATGATCGATACGCCCGAGCAATTGCCCGTGCTGATCGATAACCTTCAGACCTTGCAACTGGTACCAGTAGTACTCGCCGTCGGTCAGATCAGGAAACAAGCTGCGGGGTACGCAAATTTCAAAGCCCGAGAGAGTACGTGCCTCATCCCGGTCATCGAGCCCCTTCAGCTTTGCCACGAGCACCTTGTTTTGCGTGCGCCCGCTGGCCAGCTCAACCTGTCGCAACACACCGTCGCGGCGAAGCGTCCAGTGTTTGTAATCGAGCAGGTTGTCAATCGGATCGGTGAAGGAATACACCTTCACTTCGCCACGAACGCCGTGTACCGAGAAAATCTTGCCGATTACGATCAGGTCATCGGCTTGGGCTGGCGTCGCGGTCATGCTGATCAGGCCGAAGCCTTGGCAGCTTCCTTCAGCAGCTGAGCGGCACGCTCAGACGGCTGTGCGCCCTGGCTCAGCCAGTAGGTGGCACGCTCTTGGTCAACCGAGAGACGCACTTCACCACCGGCAGCGATCGGATTGAAGAAGCCGATACGCTCAACAAAACGACCATCGCGCGCATTGCGGCTGTTGGTCACGGTCAGGTGATAAAACGGGCGCTTCTTGGAGCCGCCACGAGCAAGACGAATAGATACCATGTGAACATCGTTCCTGTAGTCGGTGCTGCAAAACTAAAATTGCACACTGGGCACGGGGCCCGAAAGGCCGCACATTCTAAAGATTGTGCGAGGTTAATTCAACAGATAAGTGCGCGCTGCGCATCTGTCTGTATTCAGCCAGCCGAAGCGGGTTCGACTTTATGAAACCGTAGCGCCTGGCGCGGTCAAATCCGCGGCACACCGCCGCCAGGCAGCATGCTGCCCATGCCGCGCATCATCTTGGCCATGCCGCCCTTGGCGGTGAATTTCTTCATCATCTTTTGCATTTGCTTGTGCTGCTTGATCAACCGCCCAATGTCCTGCACCTGGGTGCCGGAGCCCATGGCGATGCGGCGCTTGCGCGAACCACTGATAATCTCCGGATCGCGGCGCTCGGCCGGGGTCATCGAGTTGATGATCGCTTCCATCTGCTTGAACTGCTTCTCGGCGGCCACCTGCGCGCCGCCCATCTGCGCCAGATTGACGCCACCCATGGTCGGCAATTTGTCCATCAGGCCGCCGAGGCCACCCATATTCTTCATTTGTTGCAGCTGATCGCGGAAGTCTTCGAGATCGAAGCCCTTGCCCTTTTTCAGCTTCTTCGCCAGTTTGTCGGCTTTTTCCTTGTCCAGGGTCTGCTCGGCCTGCTCGATCAGGCTGAGCACGTCACCCATGCCGAGAATCCGCGAGGCAATCCGGTCTGGATGGAAGGGTTCGAGCGCGTCGCTCTTCTCACCCATGCCGAGGAATTTGATCGGTTTGCCGGTGATCGCACGCACGGACAGTGCCGCACCACCACGGGCATCACCATCGACCTTGGTCAGCACCACGCCGGTCAACGGCAGCGCATCGGCAAAGGCCTTGGCGGTATTGGCGGCATCCTGACCGGTCATGGCATCGACCACGAACAGGGTTTCGACCGGCTTGATCGCCGCATGCACGGCCTGGATCTCGGCCATCATCTCGGCATCGATGGCCAAACGACCGGCGGTATCGACGATCACCACGTCGATAAACTTGAGCTTGGCTTCGCGGATCGCCGCCTCGGCAATCGCTACCGGCTGCTGACTGAGGTCCGAGGGGAAGAAGGTCACCCCCACTTCGGCGGCCAGGGTTTCCAACTGTTTAATAGCCGCGGGGCGATACACGTCCGCCGACACCACCAGCACGGTCTTCTTCTTGCGCTCTTTAAGGAAGCGCGCCAGCTTGCCCACCGTGGTGGTCTTGCCCGCACCCTGCAGGCCGGCCATCAACACCACGGCAGGCGGCGCGGCATGCAGGTCGAGATCTTCGTTGGCCGCGCCCATCAGCTCTTCGAGCTCGATGCGCACGATCTTCACAAACGCCTGGCCTGGCGTCAGGCTCTTCGACACCTCGGTGCCGACTGCGCGCTCTTTGACCTTGTTGACGAAGTCTTTGACCACGGGCAGGGCCACGTCGGCTTCGAGCAGCGCCATGCGCACTTCGCGCAGGGTGTCTTTGATATTGTCCTCAGTCAGCTTGGCCTTGCCGGTAACGTGGCGCAGGGTCTGCGAGAGGCGGTCGGTTAGATTTTCAAACATGCGCGTTCCTTTCAGGTTCTTCGCGAACCGAGGCTGGGCTTGCTGCAGGTCGCGGATTATAGCGAAGAGTCGCCGCCGCCGACACCGCCTGCGGTCTTTCGAGGCGAGGCGGATGTGTGCCACACTCACGACCTTTCAGGCTTGCCTTGCCAGGACTTATGCACCCTCTGCTTCCCAGCCTCATCGCCGCCGGCCTGTATGCCGGCACCACCGCCTACCAGGGCCTGCGCCTGGCCCAGCGCATGGCGCCGGACAAACGCCTGCTCGGCCTGCTGAGCATCGCCGCCCTGCTGGCCCACGGCACGGCCCTGTATCTGCAACTGATGACCGTCAGCGGCCTGAGCCTGGACTTTTTCAACGCCGCCAGCCTGATCGCCGCCGCCGTGATCCTCCTGACCCTGCTGGCCTGCCGGCAGATTCCGGTGGAAAACCTGCTGTTATTACTGCTGCCCCTGGGCGCCCTGACCGCGCTGATGGCCCAGTTCGCCCCCAGCGGCACGGCGCAAACCATCAATGAGCAGCCGGGCATTCTGGCCCATATCCTGCTGTCGATCCTGGCCTACGGCATGCTCACCATTGCCGTGTTTCAGTCCCTGCTGCTGCTGCTGCAGGATCATCAGCTCAAGCACAAGCACCCCTCCGGGCTGATCAAGAACTTCCCGCCCCTGCAAACCATGGAAAGCCTGTTGTTCGGGTTTCTCTGGGCCGGCTGGGGCCTGTTGTCGCTGTCACTGCTGTCGGGCTGGCTGTTTCTCGACGACCTGTTCGCCCAACACCTGGCGCACAAAACCATTCTCGCCTGCGTGGCCTGGGTGGTTTTTGCCGTGCTGCTGTGGGGCCGCCAGCAACTGGGCTGGCGCGGGCACAAAGCCATTCGCTGGACCCTGGCCGGCTTCTGCCTGCTGATGCTGGCTTACTTCGGCAGCAAGCTGGTTCGCGAATTCATTCTGCATATCTAGGCGTTTATCCGTGGACAGTGCTCACCCAGGCATTTTGATCGGCCTGCTGATTTTCCTGCTGGCCTGCTCGGCGTTCTTCTCCAGCGCGGAAACCGGCATCCTCAGCCTCAACCGCTACCGCCTGCGCCACCTGGCCAAGGAAGGACACCGCGGCGCCAAGCGCGTCACCGCCCTGCTTAGCCGTCCGGACCGCCTGCTCGGCACCATCCTGATCGGCAACAACTTCGTCAACATCCTCGCCTCGTCCATCGCCACCGTCCTCGCGCTTCAGCTATGGGGCGATGCCGGCATCGCCATCGCCACCGTCGGCCTGACCCTGCTATTGCTGATCTTCGGCGAGATCACCCCCAAGACCCTGGCCGCCCTGCGCCCCGAGGCCATCGCCTACCCGACCAGCCTGCCCCTGAGCCTGCTGCTCAAGCTGTTTTATCCGCTGGTGTTGCTCCTGGGCTGGATCAGCAACGGCCTGCTACGCCTGCTCGGCATCGACCCCAGCAGCAAGCACAGCGACAGCCTGACCACCGAGGAACTGCGCAGCGTGGTGCGCGAATCCGAGCACGCCCTGCCGCGCAACCAGCAGAACATGCTGCTGGGCATCCTTGACCTGGACAACATCACGGTCAACGACATCATGATCCCGCGCAACGAGGTGGTCGGCATCGACCTCGACGACAGCCTGGAACAGATCAGCGCCCAGTTGCGCTGCACCAGCCACACGCGCCTGCCGGTGTTTCGCAACGACATCAACCAGATCGAGGGCGTGGTGCATATGCGCCAGATCGCCAGCCTGCTGACCCACGACCAACTGACCTACGAGTCCTTGCTGGGCGCCTGCCACGAGCCGTATTTCATTCCAGAAAGCACGCCGCTCTCCACCCAGCTATTCAACTTCCAGAAGCAAAAACGCCGGATTGGCATCGTCGTTGACGAGTACGGCGAGGCCTTGGGCATCGTCACCCTGGAAGATATTCTGGAAGAAATCGTCGGCGACTTTAACCATCAGGATCTGGCCCACAGCCCGGACATCCATCCGCAAAACGACGGCACCCAGATCATCGACGGCACCGCCAACATCCGCGAGATCAACAAGGCCTTGGACTGGCACCTGCCCTGCGACGGCCCCAAGACCCTCAACGGCCTGATCACCGAAGCCCTGGAAAACCTGCCCGACAGCAGCGTGTGCCTGAAGATCGGCCCCTACCGCCTGGAGGTCTTGCAACTGGCGGAGAATCGGGTGAAGAGCGTGCGCATCTGGCCGGCCAGCCTCAAGCCTGCGGGCACAACAGAGGCTTGAGCTGCACCGCCAGCCCTTGTGCCCAGACGCGATAACCCAGCGCCGAGGGGTGATAGCCGTCGCGAGCCAGATACTCGCGGGCAAACTCCAGCTCAACCGCACAATGCCGGGCGCCCAACTGCTCGGCCAGGCGGCGCAAATGCCAATCCAGCAGCGCGCCGCGCAGCCCCAGCACCTGGCGCAGCAACCACGGCAAGGCGGCAAAGTGCTGCAACGGCGGCACGTTGGTATACGCCACTTGCGCACCATGGGCCTGCAAGGCCTGGGTCATTTGCGCCAACGCCTGGCGCCAGGCGCGTAGCGAACTGAGATGGGTGGTGTCGTTCACGCCAAAGACCAGCAGCACCAGATCCACCGGCGCCGCCAAGCCCTGGGGCAACAAGCGCTGCTGCGCCTGGGCCGCGGTAATGCCGTTTTCGCCACAGGCCTGCCAGGCCACGGCACATTGTTGCTGCGCCATCAGGGCCTCGGCCAATTGGCCGGCCAGGGCCTGCGCCTGACAATCGACCCCCACCCCGGCCACCGTCGACTCGCCCAACAGCAGCAGGCGCAATGGCCTACCGGCCAACGCCGCACCACTCAAGCCCTGTTGCGGGCCGCCGGCCTCCGGCAGGCGCAGGGCCGTGCGCCGGGTATACAGGGCCAGCGGCAGCAAGACCGGCAGCAGCGGCAGCGCCAGCAACCACCAACCCCACAACCGAGCGCGCATCACAG
>DAITLT010000029.1:0-7689 GCA_036835505.1 Pseudomonas sp. | reverse complement strand
CATCCTATGAGTGTCTTCGCGCTTCTTCATGGCTGCGCCAAGTTTGTTGTAGGCATCCATCAGCTCATCGGAAAGCCTGGCAGCCATGGGTTTGCCTTTCTTGGCCCGCGCCGCCGCAATCGACTCATCACGGGCCAGGGCCACGCCCATACGCCGCTGACCAGACACTTGCGGCTTGCCAAACAGACGCAAGGCCGTGTCCGCCTCACTCAGGGCCGCGGCCAGATTGCCGAAGCTGACCTGGCGCGACTCACCCTCCACCAGAATCACCGCCGAGGCCGCGGGCCCAAGCTGGCGGATCAGCGGGATCGGCAAACCGAGAATCGCCCGTGCGTGCAGGGCAAACTCCGACAGCTCCTGGGAAATCAGGGTGACCAGGCCGGTGTCATGGGGGCGTGGCGAGACTTCGCTAAACCACACCTGATCGCCCTTGACGAACAACTCGACGCCAAACAGGCCGCGCCCACCCAGGGCCTCGGTGACCGCCAGCGCCACCCGCTCGGACTCGGCCAAGGCCGCCGGGCTCATGGCCTGGGGCTGCCAGGACTCGTGATAGTCGCCCTTGACCTGACGATGGCCAACCGGCGCACAAAAGGTGGTGCCGCCGGCATGACGCACGGTCAGCAGGGTGATTTCGTAGTCGAAGTCGATAAAGCCCTCGACGATCACCCGGCCCTTACCGGCGCGCCCGCCTTCCTGGGCGTAATCCCAGGCAGCCTGCAGATCGTCAGCGCTGTTCAGCAGTGACTGACCCTTGCCGGACGAACTCATGACCGGCTTGACCACACACGGATAACCGATGCGCGCGACTGCCGCGCTGTAGGCCTGCAGGGTGTCGGCAAAGGCATAGGGCGAAACCGGCAGGCCCAGCTCTTCAGCCGCCAGGCGACGAATACCCTCGCGATTCATGGTCAGCTGCGCGGCGCGAGCGCTGGGGATCACGGTAAAACCTTCGGCCTCCAGCTCCACCAGGGTCGCAGTCGCAATCGCCTCGATCTCGGGAACAATGTAATCGGGCCGCTCCAGCTCGATCACCGCGCGCAAGGCGGCGCCGTCGAGCATATTGAGCACATGATGACGGTGCGCCACCTGCATGGCCGGCGCATCGGCGTAACGGTCCACGGCAATCACTTCAACGCCCAGGCGCTGCAACTCGATCACCACTTCCTTGCCCAGCTCACCCGAGCCACAAAGCAATACACGGATGGCGCTGGACGACAGCGGCGTGCCAATACGGGGCATGCTGATTCCTCAGAAAATTAAAATTTTACGGTGCGACGGTCAGAAACTGCCCTTGCGCCTGGGCGCGCTCGGCGCAACGCAGCAGCACCTGGCCGCGCTCGGCATTATCCATGCGCCCCCAGCGGGTGATTTCCGCGGCGCTGCGCTGGCAACCGATGCAAATGTCCGCCTCATCCAGCGCACAGACATGCACGCAGGGCGAGGCCACGGGGGCTTGCATATCCATCAGTCCGCCTGCTCCTGCAGATCGCGGGCATAACGCTTGGCGTTGTGTACATAGTGGGCGGCGCTGGCCTGGAGCATCTGCTTTTGCCCATCGTTGAGTTCGCGCACCACCTTGCCCGGCGAGCCCATCACCAGGCTGCCGTCGGGAATGTCCTTGCCCTCGGGAATCAGCGTATTGGCGCCGATGATGCAATTCTTGCCGATCCTGGCGCCGTTGAGCACCACCGCATTGATCCCGATCAGGCTGTAATCGCCCACCGTGCAACCGTGCAGCATGACGTTGTGGCCGATGGTCACGCCCTTGCCCAGGGTCAGCGGAAAGCCCATGTCGGTGTGCATCACCGTGCCGTCCTGGACGTTGCTGTTCTCGCCGATATGAATCAGCTCGTTGTCGCCACGCAGCACGGCGTTGAACCACACGCTGGCGCCGGCCTCCAGCTTGACCTTGCCGACCAGGGTGGCATTGGGTGCCACCCAGCTGTCGGGATGGGTTTCAACGCGGGCGTCGCCCAGACGGTATTTCATGCCATTGCCCTCGATACGGGTTAAGACCAGCGCTGCCGGTCAGCGCAGATGAATAAAGGACGCCGGCGGCGTGTGCAGCTCGATGCCGGCGTCGTAGAGCAGATTGACCAACTCGACCACCATGATCGCCGTCAGCCCCCAAATCTTGTACTCGCCATAGCGATAGCTGGGCACATACCAACTCTGCCCCAGGTAATCGATGCGATGGGTGACCTCGCGCGGATCGTCGAGGAAGAACGCCAGCGGCACGGAAAACACCGCGGCAATTTCGCCATCGTTGGCTTGATAGTCGACAAAGTCCGGAACGAAACCCACATAGGGCGTGACCTGAATCCCGTGCCGCGACACCAGGGTGCTCAACGGCCCGAGCACCTCCACCAGGCCAGGTGGCAGGCCGATTTCCTCGTGCGCCTCGCGCAGCGCCGTGCCGATCAGGTCGAGATCTTCCGGGTCACGCCGACCACCGGGAAACGCCACCTCGCCGCCATGGGTGGACAGGCCATCGGCGCGCAGAGTCAGGACTAATTCGGGCTCGGCACTGCGGGTGATCGGCACCAGCACGGCCGCCTCCGGCAAGCCCGCGCCAACCCCAAGCTGCAGGGGGGTGTAGGCCTGCACGCGACGAAGCAGGTCATCCAGCATGAGACGCTCTCGGTGATTAATTATCTCTGGCATCATGGCACGAAGCGGCACGTCGCCCAAGCCCCGCCCCGCGGGCCTGCAGTCAGTCCATTGGCCAAGCGGCCAGCGCCTGAGCGCAGCAACATCACCGGGAGTCCGCATGAAATTTTGCAGCCAGTGCGCCAGCCCGGTCGAGCAGCGCATCCCAGAAGGCGACAATCGCCTGCGCTTTGTTTGCCCGCAGTGTCAGACCATCCACTACCAGAACCCGCGCATCATCGCCGGCTGCCTGCCGGTGTGGGGCGCGCAGGTGCTGCTGTGCCGCCGCGCCATCGAGCCGCGCCGCGGCTTCTGGACCCTGCCCGCCGGCTTTATGGAAAACGGCGAAACCCTGGAACAGGCCGCCATCCGCGAAACCCTGGAAGAGGCCTGTGCTCGCGTACGGGGCCTGCAGCTCTACACCCTGTTCGACCTGCCCCATATCAACCAGGTGTATATGCTGTTTCGCGCCGAGCTGGCGGACCTGGACTTTGCCGCCGGCGAGGAGAGCCTGGAGGTGCGCCTGTTCGACGAGCAGCAGATCCCCTGGTCAGAGCTGGCTTTCCCGACCATCGGGCGTACTTTAGAATGCTACTTCGCTGACCGGGCCACTCAACACTTTCCGGTACGCAACGAGCCGCTGGCGGCCTTGCGCGCGCACCACAAGAAAGCCTGACCGCCTGACGGTCCCAAGATCCGGGAAATTGCTCTAATGCGTTGGTTGTTCGCCGTACTTTGTCTGTCCCTAGCCACCCTGTCCCACACCAACGCCAGCCCGGCCCTGAGCGGTAAAACCATCGACAAGGTGCTGGTGGTCAAGACCACCCGCCAGTTGCACCTGATCAGCCACGGGCAAACCCTGAAAAGTTACCGCATCTCCCTGGGCAAGCAGCCCAAGGGGGCAAAGATGCGCGAGGGCGACAAACGCACCCCGGAAGGTTTCTATTGGCTCGACTGGCGCAAGACCAGCGATAACTACAACCTGGCCATGCACATTTCCTACCCCAACAGCCGCGACAAGGCCCAGGCCGCCAAGCAGGGGGTCTCCGCCGGCAGCATGATCATGATTCACGGCACGCCGATCGACGACGAGTACCCGGAGTGGTACTTCAAGACCCTGGACTGGACCAACGGCTGCATCGCCATGAGCAACACCGACATGCGCGAAGTCTGGAACCTGGTGAAGGACGGCACGCTGATCGAAATCCGCCCCTAAGCCATTGCCACAGGCAGCCAAAAGGCGCCCGCGGACACCTAATGCCGATCACTTAAGCCAAGGGAATGGCTTTTGCTAGCCCGAATGCAATCCGGGGCGCTGGTTGCCGTGCAAATCCACCCCCGGATTGCATTCGGCTACGCCTCTGGCATCTGGTGTACGGTAAATGCTCCGAGCGAGCCGCTTAACTGACTGGCATTACCCGCGGACGCCTTGGTTGTTTGGGCAGCGTTACAGCAACAAATCCGACAGCCGCCACACCTCAAACGCCGGAGTTTCATAGGGATGACTCTGGCGCAGGGCCTTGACCGCCCCATGGATCAGCTCATCGGCCACCACCATCTCGACCTTCCACTCCGCCACGCTTTGCAGCGTGTCCTGGCTGCCGAGAAACGGCTGGCTGCCCGCCAATGGGCGAAACTGGCCCTGCCCCAAGACCTGCCAGGCACAACTGTCATAAGCGCCAATCCGCCCGCCACCGGCGGCAAACACCGCCTGCTTGACCGTTTCCACATGACTATCGGGCACATAAAAACACAGCTTGTACATCAACACTCCGAAGCAGCCAGGGGCCGCAAAAGTTCAGCCGTCCGCGCATTAACAGGGGCAACAACCTTGTTGCGCACATACTGTCATAGCGAGGGTCTGTTGTCGTTTCATCGCGGCCGTGAATGAAGCGACAACAGACCCTTTGGCACTTTGCCTTGATCGACACAGGATGGCCGTCGCAAAAAACACATCCCACCCCATTCCAACCACCCCAGGAGTCTGCACATGACCTCAGGAATAATCCGCCTACTGGGCTTTATCGCTGCCGCCGTGCTGGCATGCAGCGCCCAGGCCCAGACAATCCGCAGCGAGTCGAGCCTGGCCAGCGTGTTCAGCCAGGCCGGCAGCAAGGGCGTGTTTGTCCTCTACGACTTGCAGAGCAAGGAGCTGCACGTCTCCGATCCGCAACGCGCCAAGCAGCGCTTCACGCCAGCCTCCACCTTTAAAATGCTGAACGCCCTGATTGCCCTGCAGACCGGCGTGGTCAGCGCCCCCGAGGAGATTTTCCGCTGGGATGGCCAGCCGCGTTTTATTAAGAGTTGGGAGCGCGACCTGAGTCTGCGTCAGGCCATGGCCGAGTCCGCCGTGCCGGTCTATCAGGAGGTGGCACGGCGCATCGGCCAACAGCGCATGCAGCACTTCGTTACGGCCACCGGCTTTGGCAATAACGCTATTGGCCAGGCAATAGACCGTTTCTGGCTGGACGGCCCGCTGGCCATTTCGGCCATTGAAGAGGCACGCTTCACCGCCCGCCTGGCGCAAGGCCAACTGCCCTTCGACCGTGCCGTGCAGGCCGATGTGCGCGCCATGCTGGCCGGCGAGAAAACCGCCGACTACCAACTGTTTGGCAAAACCGGCTGGGCCACCAATCAACAGCCGACGCTCGGCTGGTACAGCGGCTGGGTCGAGCGCGCCGACGGCCAGCGCTTCGCCTTCGCCCTGAATATGGACATCGCCAGCAGCGCCGAGCTGGGCAAGCGCCAAGCCCTGGTCAAGGCCGCGCTGATCGCCCTGCAGATCATCCCGGCGCAGGTCGCAGGCGCTGATTAAGCAACCCTGCTGAGTTAAGCTGCAGCCCTACCAACCCGTCAGTTATCGAGACCGCATGTCCGCCCGCCCACCTGTCGACCCTGCCAGCGTTCGCGCCAGCAATCCGCCACGGTTTGTCAGCGGCTCATTGCTGCGCCATGTGGCGGTGATGTCCGGCACCGGCGCAATCGGCCTGATTGCGATCTTCCTGGTCGACTTGATCAACCTGTTCTACATCTCCCTGCTCGGCCAGCAGGCGGTAGCCGCGGCCGTGGGGTTTGCCGGGGTGGTGGGGTTTTTCCAGCTGTCGTTCTGCATCGGCCTGATGATTGCCGTGGCCGCGGTGGTCGCCCCGGCCATTGGCGCCGGCCAGCATGCCGAGGCGCAGCGCCTGGGCACGGTCAGCCTGTTGCTGATGGGCCTGACCTGCAGCCTGCTCGCGCTGCTCAGCTATGCGGCGCTTGATCCGCTGCTCAGCCTGCTGGGCGCCAGCGGCGAAACCAAGACCCAGGCCCACAACTACCTGCAGATCAGCCTGGCCTCAACCCCCCTGCTCGGCCTCAGCATGGCCTGCAGCGCCCTGCTGCGCGCCGCCGGTGATGCCCGCCGAGCGATGAACGTGACCCTGATTGGCGCGCTGATTACCGCCGCGCTCGACCCGTTGCTGATTTTTGCCCTGCATCTGGACCTGCAAGGCGCCGCCATCGCCGCGGTGCTGGCGCGCCTGTGCATGCTCCTGGTGGGCCTGCATGGGGTAACCCGCGCCCACCAACTGCTCGGCCCATTGCAGATCGACCGCCTGGGCGCCGACAACCGGCGCCTGTGCCAGGTGGCCGGGCCGGCGATTCTGGCCAACCTGGCCACACCCTGCGGCGGCGCCTTTATCACCCACGCCATGGCCCAGTTCGGCCCGGCCGCGGTTGCCGGGCAAGCCACCATCGAGCGCCTGACCCCGGTGGCATTCGGCCTGGTCTATGCGCTGAGCGGCGCGGTCGGCCCGATCATCGGCCAGAACCTCGGGGCCGGGCGTCTCGACCGGGTTCAGCAAACCTTGCGCAGCAGCCTGCTGTTTATGGGTCTGGTGGTGGCCGTGGCCTGGTTGTTGCTGGCCCTTGGGCAATCGCTGATCATCCGCGCCTTCTCCGCCGAAGGCCTGACCGCCGAATTGATTGGCCTGTTCTGCTCGCTACTGGCCGCCAGCTTTTTGTTCGTCGGCGCCCTGTTTGTCGCCAATACGGCCTTCAACAACCTCGGCCGGCCGCTGTATTCAACGGCCTTCAACTGGGCGCGGGCGACCCTGGGAACCATTCCCTTTGCCTACCTGGGCGCCCACTTCGGCCCCGCCGGAGTGCTGATCGGCCCGGCCATCGGCGCGGTAATCTTCGGCTCACTGGCCCTGTGGATGGCCTTACGCCTGACCGCCAAGCTGGCCGAGGCCAGCAGCGCAGCTAAGCCCACAACGCCACCGACCTGAACGGCGCCGCAACTGCTGGGTAGGCTGTAGTCCCAGTTGCGCAAGGCACTAACCGGTGATCCGATTCACCAACCGCAAGGTTCGCCAGATCGCGGCAACCTCGGCACTGCCGCGGGACATGGCGAACGCTCTTGTTTACAGCGGATAACGACAAGCTGGGTAACACGGCGCGCCACCCATCCTAGGGTCTGTTCCCGTTTCATTCGCGGCCGCGCCGGAGCCTGTTTTTGCGCGAGGCAAGGCGCGAGGAGCGTGATTTGGTTATTCCAAATGAGCGACGAGTAACGCAGCCTCGCACAAAAACAGGCCCGGCCCTTCGGGTTGCGCGAGAAATGGCCCCCGCTGTTGTTGCAGGACTTGATAAGGGAATAACCATTACCTGCGTCCTGCGCCTAACCGGGGACCATTTCTCGCGGCAACGCGGCTCGCGATGAAACGGGAACAGACCCTAGGCACTACCCACGCACTCGACCTTGTAGGATGGGTTGAGCTTGCGATACCCATCAAATACCCGTCGGTAATCGACGCCAGAATGGAGTTGGCTTGTTCGGGGCTGACACAAGCCCCTCTCCCGTGCATGGGAGAGGGTCAGCAGAGGGGGCGCGAGCGGCCCGCGGTTAGTCCACCCAGACGCGGGCGTTGCGGAACATGCGCAGCCAGCCGCCGTCTTCCTGCCACTCATCTGGCTTCCAGGAGTTCTGCACGGCGCGGAAGACCCGCTCCGGGTGCGGCATCATGATGGTCACGCGGCCGTCGCGGCTGGTCAGGC
>DAITLT010000028.1:0-17705 GCA_036835505.1 Pseudomonas sp. | reverse complement strand
TGCTCAAGTTTATTGCCAACCACAGCTATGTGACCTTTGCCTGGTACCGCATCCTGTTCGGCCTGCTGATTCTGGCCACCTGGCAGTTCGGTCTGATCGACTGGAGCAGCGCCCAGGGCTGATGGCTCAGCGCGGCTCCAGCAGCAGGCCGCAACGCTTGAGTTTGGGCAGGCGCATGGCCACCAGTTGATGGGAACAGCGCAGCAGCTCTTGCAGCTCGGCATCGCCCAGCGGGTAGGGCGCGGCCATGCTGATCCAGTGGGCGCGGGCCAGATAGGGCGCTGGGCGAATTCCAGGGCGGTCGGTGAAGCCGAGGAACAGCGCCTGATCGACCTTAAATGCCAGGCCATCGCCCATAAAGTCGAGGATCGCGATCATCTTGTTGCCGGCGATGGAAAACACCCGGTTACTGCCCCATTTGCGGTCTTCGCGCACGCCAGGCAGCTGCAATAGATAGTGGGCGACGGCATCCGGGCTCATGGTGTTTCCCTCGGGGTGATGTTATTGCGCGGCTGCCCGTGATTTTGCCAGGCGCCCCCAGGATAGAAAACGCCCCGTAATGACGGGGCGTTTTCTATCGCACACAGCCCAGCGGCTTAGCAGGCCGTTGAAAAATGTAGGCGAGGCAGGCAAGACAAGGCAAAAACGGCCGAAAAAGCGGCCGTTTTTAACGCAGTATTGCCAACGCAGGTAGTTTTTCAACGGCCTGTTAGACGATCACGCCCTGGCTGCGCAGGTAGTCGTCATAGGTGCCGCTGAAGTCGGTGATGCCGTTGGCCGACAACTCGATGATCCGTGTCGCCAGGGAACCCACGAACTCACGGTCGTGGCTGACGAAGATCAGCGTACCCGGGTAGTTTTCCAGCGCCAGGTTGAGCGCTTCGATGGATTCCATGTCCAAGTGGTTGGTCGGTTCGTCCATCACCAACACGTTGGGTTTTTGCAGGATCAGCTTGCCGAACAGCATGCGGCCCTGTTCCCCACCGGAGATAACCTTGACCGACTTGAGGATTTCGTCGTTGGAAAACAGCATGCGCCCGAGGGTGCCGCGTACCATTTGCTCGCCCTGGGTCCACTGGCCCATCCAGTCGAACAGGCTGCAGTCGTCTTCGAAGTCGTGAGCGTGGTCCTGGGCGTAGTAGCCCAGCTCCGCGCTTTCCGTCCACTTCACCGAGCCGGCGTCCGGGCTCAGTTCGCCGACCAGGGTACGCAGCAGAGTAGTCTTGCCGATGCCGTTGGGGCCGATGATGGCCACCCGCTCGCCGGCTTCCACGGTGAAACTGAAGTTCTTGAACAGCGGCTTGCCATCGAAACCCTTGGCCATGTGATCCACGGTCACGGCGTTGCGGTGCAGCTTCTTGTTTTGCTCGAAGCGGATAAACGGGCTGATCCGGCTGGACGGCTTGACCTCGGCCAGCTGGATCTTGTCGATCTGCTTGGCGCGCGAAGTGGCCTGCTTGGCTTTCGAGGCGTTGGCCGAGAAGCGGCTGACAAAGGATTGCAGTTCGCTGATCTGCGCCTTCTTCTTGGCGTTGTCCGACAGCAGTTGCTCGCGCGACTGGGTGGCGGCGGTCATGTACTCGTCGTAGTTGCCGGGGAACAGGCGCAGCTCGCCGTAGTCCAGGTCGGCCATGTGGGTGCAGACCGAGTTGAGGAAGTGACGGTCGTGGGAAATGATGATCATGGTGCTGTTGCGCTGGGTCAGGATGTTTTCCAGCCAGCGGATGGTGTTGATGTCCAGGTGGTTGGTCGGCTCGTCCAGCAGCAACACTTCCGGGTCGGAGAACAACGCCTGGGCCAGCAGCACGCGCAGCTTCCAGCCAGGTGACACTTCACTCATCGGGCCGAAATGCTGCTCCAGGGGAATGCCCAAGCCCAGCAGCAGCTCGCCCGCGCGGGATTCGGCGGTGTAGCCGTCCATCTCGGCGAACTCACCTTCCAGCTCGCCGACCTTCATGCCGTCTTCTTCGCTCATCTCCGCCAGCGAATAGATGCGGTCGCGTTCGGCCTTGACCCGCCAGAGTTCCTCATGGCCCATGATCACGGTGTCGATCACGTTGAATTCTTCGTAGGCGAACTGATCCTGGCGCAATTTACCCAGGCGCACGTTCGGCTCCAGCATCACCTGCCCGCCGGAGGGTTCGAGATCGCCGCCGAGGATCTTCATAAAAGTCGACTTGCCGCAGCCGTTGGCCCCGATCAGGCCGTAACGGTTGCCGCCGCCGAACTTGACGGAAACGTTCTCGAACAGGGGTTTCGCCCCGAATTGCATGGTGATGTTAGCGGTGGAGATCAAAGGTCTTACCTATCAATAACTTAGAGATGGCTGGTGTCGCCTGATACCGATTTGATACCAATATTCAGTTTTCCAGCTCGCTCCAGTCGGAGCTTGAGCTAATCCAGCGGGCGTACGTAGACAGCAGCATCTGCACGCCATGGCCGAGCTGCTGGGAAATGAAGGCGGGGTTCATGCCAGACATTAAGCATATTGTCGCATAGGTATGCCGGCAGTTGTACGGCGGCCGATAGCGGACTGCCAAAGCCTTCAGAACGGGGCGCCATTGGTGGTGCAGGTCGGAGGTCGCTGGCAGTCGACATGACTTTCCAGTTCAAGATTTTTGAATGTACTCACATAGTCGCTGAGATTCTCACGCACACGTCTGCGAACAGTCGGATTCGTTGTTGCCATTAAGTGGTATCAGAACTCGCAGGCTCGAATTCAGCGCACCAACCTGATCGTCCAAATGACCTGGCGGGAGGGGAGGAGTACGAACGCACCCCGAGGGGAGCGCTCGTAAATGTTGCAGGCTAGGAGTCTGCCGGGCTTGACCGTTGGTAGCGAGGGAAAGACCGGTTTGAGGCAGTTTTTGCGCTCTTTTGCGGCGAATAGTCATTCTATTCAACGAAAAAGAGCACCGAAAATGACCAAGCCCGGCTTTTCCGCAGTAGGACAGCGTTAAGTCCTAGGGTTAGAAGCGATAGTCGGCGACGATGCCCAGGGTGCGGGGTGCGCCTACCCAGTAGGAGTTACCGCCCCAGTTGGCGTTGGTGCGGTAGATGGTTTCTTCATCGAATAGATTGCGGCTGTAGAGTCGAATGCTGTACTCGTCAGCTTCGTAGCCCGCATTCAGATTGGTCAGCAGATAGTCACCCGCCTCAAGCCCTTTGGTGTTTTCCAGGTCTGAGTAGTATTCGGCCACGTAGCTGACATCACCACCAAAGAAGAACCCGGAATCCAGGGTCTTCTTGAAGCCAAGGCCTGCGGTGTAATCAGGGGCGCTGCTGAATTCATTGCCTTCGATGCCGGGGTTTTCGGCGTTGGCCTCAGTGACTTTGCTGTGTAGCAGGCCCAGGGAACCGAAGACTTCCAGGCGGTCGTCGAGATAGGCCGTGGCATCGATTTCGAAACCGTAGGTCTCACCGCCTTTGACGTTGGTGAAACGGCGGTTTTGCAGTGCCTGGTAATCGGTGTAGTCGTTGAAGAACAGGTTGGCGTTGAGGCTCAGGCGGTTGTTGAGCAGCAGCGAGCGGGAGCTGAATTCGTAGGTTTTCACCTCTTCCTTGTCGTATTCGTAGAACTCGCTGGTATTCCAGTCGAGGCTGCCGCCGCCGGGGTTGTAGCCTTCACGAGCAGTCAGGCCGAGGGTGGTTTGCGGGGTGATGGCGTAGCTCAGGCCGACTTTGGGCAGCAGCATGGTTTCGCCGATGTCGGTTTGAACCAAACCTTGCCAGGCGGCTCCCGGCCAAGCGGTGACGTCGCGGGTTTGCTCTTCACGCTCCAGGCGGGCGCCGAGGATCAGATCGAGGCGCTCGGTCAGGCCGACGGTTGATTCACCAAACACCGCCGAGGTCTTGGTCTGGTCGTCGCCGACAAAGCCATTGGGGGCGGCCAGCAGATCTTGGTCACGCTTGGAGTAGTAGACGCCCACAACACCGTCGACATCGTTATCCAGCCCGGCATAGGCCAGGCGGGCTTCCAGGGTGTCGGTTTTTTCGTCCTGATCCATCTGGAAATTGTCGGCGCCGGATTCGGTAAAGTGCGCCTGGTAGTCCGTGTGGCTGAGCAGCAGGTGAGCGGTGAGGCTTTCACTCAGGCCGTATTCGATGTCGGTGCTAACCACGGTGCTGTCGGTGTCGCTAACCCGGGTGTTGGAGGTGGCGCCGGTGAACTCGTAATCCTTCGGGTCGCCTTCGGCCCAGTTCAGGTATGCGCCGTCGTGCTTGCGCTGGGCCACGGTGAGCTTGGCGCTGAAGTCGCTGATGGCTTCTGGGGTCCACAGCAGCTTGCCGCGAATGCTGTGTTTCTCCACCGCCGAAGGATCGACCGTCCAGGGCTTGCCGGTCTGGCCGTTGATCGCCGAATAATCGGTGTAGGTGTTGCCCTTGAGCCCTTCGGCGGCCAGGCGGAAGGCCAGTTCGTTTTCAATCAGCGGCCCGGAAACCACGCCGGCCAGTTGCCCGCGCCCGTCTTCGGTCTCCCAGCCGGCGCGGGTGGCGCCTTCCCAGGTGAAGCTTGGGTCGTTGGTCTCGACGATGATCGCGCCGCCTATCGCATTACGGCCCTGGGTGGTGGATTGCGGGCCGCGCAGCACCTCGACCTGCTTGACGTCCCACAGGCCGACATCCAGGTATTGCTGCCCCGACCAGGCTTCGGCGCTGCCGTCGACGGTGGTGCTGATGCGCGGCCGGGCGCCGGAGATCAGGGTGAAAACGCCGCTGGCCGGGCCCGTGCCTTCGACCCCGCGGATGTTGACCAGACCGGCGCCGTTCTTGGTCAGGTTGGGCACGCGATTGCCGATGTTGTACACCGACTGCAGTTCGCCGGTGTCGACATCGGCGCCACTGAGCACGCTGACTGCGGTGGTGGTTTCTTTCAGCGAACGCTCCAGCTTCTCGCCGGTAACCATCACCGCCTGCAGGTTCAGGCCGCTCTGTTGCAGGCTGTAAGTACCCGCACTGTCGCTGACTGCCTGCACGTCAGTGCCGGCGAGGAGGGTGTCGATAGCCTGGCTCGGTGTGTACTCCCCGTGCAGGCCATTGCTTTGCTGACCTTGCAGCAGACTTTCATCGACGCTGATGGCAATACCACTTTGCTGCGCAACTTGTTGCAGCTGAGTTGCCACGCTGCCGGCTGGAATTTGGTAGTGGTGTGCCGTGTTGTTATCGGCGGCGTAGGCCGTGCTGAAGCTTGCAATGCCAGCCAGGGTGGCAATGGCGAGACGGCTGAGTAGCAGGTGTGGATAACGAGTGGGCGTATTGCTGTGACTCATCAAAGATCCCCTATGGACAAGCTTTAAGGTTGCGATAAGCAACGGGTTGGTCCGCATGTTGGCGTGTAAGGCCCGGTCTAGAGCCGGCTGAGTTGGTTTGTAGCGCTTATTTCTCATCACGAATGCTAATCTTTCTCATTAAGATGTGCAATAATAATGCGCTGCCGCACCGCGGCTAACCGAATTGGCATCTAGCCGTGAGAGGGATTGTCTGCAGATGGACGAAATTGCGTGTTGAAGTCGGATGAAGCTGTTCTGGCGCAGTTGTTACCTGCGAGTGTTGGGCGGCCGGGTAGTCATGCCTGGTGGCGGGTGGTTGGCCAGGATGGCGCGCCAGTGCTGATGGGGTTGGCGGGCGGCTTGGTGCGGGTGACGTTCCTTTGGCGTGATCCGCAGGGTGATGAGCACCACTCACCGATTCGGCAGGTGCTGATTGATGTCAATTCGCTTACCGATCACCACAGTGCCGAACCCCAGGGGTTGGCCCATCTAGCGGGTACGGACCTGTGGTATTGGAGCGTGAAGCTGCCGGCAGACTGGCGCGGTAGTTATGCCTTTATCCCGCTAACGGTTGTGCAGTCGGCGCCGCTAGCAGTCGCCGATCCGCAGCAGGCGCGGCTCGCTCAGCGGCGCTGGTGGAGGGCGCTGATGGCGCAGGCGCAGGGTGATTCGCTCAATCCGTTAGCCTGCCGGCGCAGTGCCTGGGGTGCGGAGTTTTCCTTATTGCAGTTGCCGCAAGCACCAGACCAATCGGCCTGGCGGGCGCTGGACTACGGCCTGGCCAGTGTCCCGTCGGCAGAGCGTTTGCGGCTGCTTGATTGGCACAGCACATTGCTCGGTAAGAGTCGCCGGGTTTGGTTGTTCAGCACCGCAGGGGCGTTGGCTGGTGGCGACCCGCAGCGGCCGTTGGTGCTGTTGCTGGATGGCCAGAATTGGGCGCTGCACATGCCGATTTACTCGGCGCTAGAGACGCAGACCCGCCGCGACCGTTTGCCGCCGGCGCTCTATGTACTGATTGAGAGCCTTGACGGTTCGCAGCGCGAGCGCGATCTGGCCTGCAGTGCCGTGTTCTGGCAGGCCATTGAGGAGGAGTTGCTGGTGTTGCTCGCCGGGTTGGCCGATTTCACTGCCTGTGCGCAGCGCACCGTGGTGGCGGGGCAGAGCTTGGGTGGCCTGGCCGCCATGTATGCCGGCTGGCAGCGACCGCAACGCTTTGCGCGAATTCTGAGTCAGTCCGGGTCATTGTGGTGGCCGCAGGTCGAGTTGTTGGATCACGCGCCAGACCAGCCCTGCAGCCGCAAACCCGGCAGTCGAGGCTGGCTGACTGAGCAGGTCGCAATGGCTTCACCGGCCGCCACGCGCTTGCGCATTTTTCAGGAAGTGGGCAGTCGTGAGGACGTGATGATTGATGTTAATGACTCACATGCGGCTGCTTTACGCATGGCAGGTCATGACGTGCATTACCAGATTTTCCAGGGCGGCCACGATGGTCTGTGCTGGCGTGGCGGGTTGCTTGATGGCCTGGCCTGGCTGCTGGCGGAGTAAGCCTGCATACGGGTCGTTAAGGCCCCCTATTGGTTTGGAGTGGCGATGAATACTGAAGTACAAAATCCGTTCGATGATCCCAGCCAGGCGTTCCTCCTGCTGGTCAATGACCGCCAGCAATTTAGCCTCTGGCCGACCCTGGCGCGGGTACCGGAAGGCTGGCGCGTGCAGCTCGGCCCGGAGAGCCAGGCGGTTTGCCTGACCTATCTGCAGCAGCACTGGGATGACATTCGCCCGCAACCGCCGATCAACCTCTGATTCAGTCGGTGCTCTGCCTGGGCGGCGTTGGCGTGGCCGAGTCCTCTCTGGCAGAGCAGCCTGTGCTGCTCAGTGCCCCCATCACCCACTGCGTGTCGAGAAACCCATCGTGCCAAGTCACTCCATAGAACAGTTGCCTGCAAACCTCAGTATTGAACTCGAACTCAGTGGTACTCAGCATGGGATCTGGCTGGCCGAGCAAATGGGGCATCAGGCCAATACTTACAGCGTTGCTCACTGTGTTGAGTTGCAAGGTGACGTGAACAGCGACTGTCTGTGCGCAGCGATCGACCAAGGCCTGGCCGAAGCAGACTGTGTGCAGGCGCGTTTTGTGGCAACCGCACAGGGTTTGCGCCAGCAAGTGCCGCGGGGGGCACAGCTCTGGCACGGTGGCTGCGACGTGCAGGATCTGCGCTCGGCAGCCAACCCCTTAACCGCCGCGCAGGCCTGCATGCACGCCGATCTGGTGCAGCCGCTGCAGCTTGACGGTGGATTGCCGCTGTACCGGCATCTGTTGCTGCGCGTAGGTGAGCAGCACTGGTTGTGGTACCAGCGCTATCACCATGCTTGCGTGGACGGTTACAGCTTTGCCGCCCTAAGTCGGCGCATAGCCGAAATCTACAGCGCCCGGCGCCAGGAGCGGGTACTGGCCCCAACGCCATTCGTATCTTTTGCCGAGGTCATTGAGGAGCAGGCTCAATATCGAGCTGCGCCGTCTTGGGTTGCCGATCGTGAGTTCTGGCGGGCCTACGTGGCTGGGCTTGCTCGTCCACAAAGCTTGTCTTGCCGCGAGGCGCTACCCGCCAGCCTGGCCAATCTGGAAGCATTGCGCAGCCGGGTGCAGTTGTCCGCAGAACTATTGCCAGCCTTGGCTGCACGTACACAGGTTTTACGGCTGAGCGCCACGGATTTGCTGATGGCGGGGGTCTTTGCCTATCTACAGCGTATGACCGGGGTTAGCCAGCAGGTGCTCGGTGTGCCCTTTATGCGGCGCATGGGGTCGGTGGCGATCCGTGCGGTGGGGCCGGTGGTGAATGTCTTGCCGGTGCAGGTGCAGGTCATGCCTGAGCACAATTTGTGGCAGTTGGCCGAGCACGTGTTGGCGGCGCTCAAACAGGTGCGTAAGCACCAGCGTTACGATGCTGAGCAGGTGCAGCGTGACAGCGGTCTGCTGGGGGCTGGGCGCAGCCTCTACGGGCCGCTGCTAAATCTGAAGATCTATCAGCAGGACCTCGACTTTGCCGGTGTGCCCGGCAGCACCAAGGTGCTGGCGGCAGGCCCGGTGGAGGATCTGGAGTTCGCTGTGTGGCTGGAGGGCGACCAGCCGGTACTTGAGCTGACCGCCAACCCTGCGCGCTACACCCAGGACGAGCTCGAACTGCATGGCGCGCGCCTGCGCGCCTTGTTGCAGCAGGCGCTGAGTGCGCCAGAGGTGCCCATCGGTGCGCTCTCGCTGCTGCCGCAGGCCGAGCACCAGCAACTTGCGGACTGGGGACAGGGGGCGAGTCTGGCCGTGCCCGCAGGTTGGACATCGGTGCTCGATGCCTTGCAACAACAGGTGCTGACTCGGGCCGACCAGCGTGCGTTGGTGTGCGCTGGGCAGGCGCTTAATTATCAGCAGTTGGCGGTTCGCGTGGCGCAGCTTGGACGTGAGTTGCTGGCCCAGGGTGTGCGCCCGGAAAGTTTGGTGGCGATTGCCCTGCCGCGCGGTTTGGATGCCGTGGTGGCGGTTCTGGCTGTGCTCAGCGCCGGCGCGGCGTACCTGCCGCTGGACCTGGATTATCCGGATGAGCGGCTGAGCCAGATGTGCGCTGATGCACGTCCGCTGATGTTGCTGACCCTGGAGGTGGCGCAGGCGCGACTGTCTGCCCTGGCACCGTGTCTGTGTCTGGATCAGCCGGCCACACTCGCGAGCCTGGCTCGCTGGCCGGCGACGAGGATCGGTGACGCCGAGCGTGGCGGTGCCCTGCAGGCCGAGCAATTGGCTTATGTGATCTACACCTCGGGCTCTACGGGTGCTCCCAAGGGGGTGATGGTCAGCCACGGCAACGTGCTCAACTTGCTGCTCGATCATCAGTCCGGGCTGTTTGCCGATACCCTGACGCGCTGCGCCGGGCGCCGGGTGCGGGCGGCTCACAGCACCTCGTTTGCTTTCGATGCGTCCTGGGAGCAACTGCTCTGGCTGCTGCTCGGCCATGAGTTGCATATTTGCACCGAAGAGCAGCGCCGCGACGCCCAGGCACTGGTCGAGTTAGTACGCCTTGAACGGCTGGATGCACTCGACCTGCCACCCTCGTTATTGCAGCAGATGCTGGCCTGCGGCCTGCTGGATAACGGTATGCACCAGCCGCAATTGCTGTTGATCGGCAGTGAGAGTGCGCCGCCTGCATTATGGCGTGCCCTGCGGGAGTGTCCGCAGGTGCAGGTACACAACTGCTACGGCCCCACCGAATACACCGTGGACAGTTGCAGCGCCGATCTGCGTGTGGCCGCCGAGCCGGTCATCGGTCGGCCGTTGGCCAATACCCAGGTCTATGTGCTCGACCCGCAGTTGCAAATGCTCCCGGTTGGCGTCATTGGCGAGCTGTATCTGAGCGGTGCAGGCCTGGCCCGTGGCTATTTGCGCCGCCCGGACCTGACGGCCAGCCGCTTTGTCGCCAACCCCTTTGCGGTCGGTGAGCGCATGTATCGCACGGGCGATCTGGTGCGTTGGCGCGCCGATGGTCAGCTGGCTTTTGTCGGCCGCGCTGATCAGCAGGTCAAGGTCCGTGGTTTTCGTATCGAGCTAGGTGAGGTTGAGCATGCCCTGGCCGCCTTGCCGGGCGTCGCAGGAGCATTGGTGCTGGCCGAGCAGGGCGCTGCCGGTGTGCGGTTGCTGGCGTACTGCACCCTTAGCGATGATGCGCGTGCGCAGATGGCAGATGACGCCGTTGAGCGTCTGCGTCGACAGCTGGCTGAGCGTCTGCCGGATTACATGGTGCCAGCGGCGCTGGGGGTCTTGCCGGCTTGGCCGCTTACCGTCAATGGCAAGATCAATCGCCAGGCCTTGCCTTCGCTGGAAGTTCTTGTGCCCAGAGCTAGTCGGGTGGCGCAAAATGCGCCGGAACGCTTGCTGTGCAAGGCTGTCGCAGGGGTGCTGGGCCTGGCCGCTATTGGTGCCGAGGATGACTTCTTCGAGTTGGGCGGTGACAGCATTTCGGCCATGGAGTTGGGGGTAGAGCTGCGCCAAAGTGGTTACTTGTTACGCCCCAAGGATGTATTTGCCGAGCGCACGCCGGCGCGCATGGCCCTCTTGCTGGAGCCCTTGCAACCACAGGCTGAGACCATGGCGGAGGTGATCGGCGAACTAGGCCCGTTGCCGATGTTCGCCTGGTTTGATCAGCACTACGGGTTAGCCCGACGCTATGCGCAGGCCGTGTTGTTGCAGGTGCCCGATGGCTTGACCCTGCAACACCTAGGGCTGGCGCTGCATGCCCTGCAGCGGGCCCATCCGGGCTTACGTGCGCGCAGCGGCACACACGGCCTGCATGTCGAACCCCAAGGCAGTTGCTGCGATGCTCGTTTGCTGGCGCAGGTTGCGCAGAGTCCCGAGCGCTCGTTGAGTGTGCAGGCCGATGCCGAGTTGGCCGGCGCTTGCGCGCGGCTCGACCCGTCTGCCGGGATCATGCTGCAGGGGGTATTACTGCAGGGCGAGCAGCCCTGGTTGCTGCTGGCCTTGCACCATTTGCTGGTCGACGGGGTGTCTTGGCGGATTCTACTGCCTGAATTACAGCAAGCCTGTGAGGCCGCCATGCGCGGCGTGTTGCCACTGCTGGCGCGTGAGGACGTGTCGCTGGCCGACTGGTCTCGGGCGCTGGTCGCCGAAGTGCCGGCGCGGCGCGGCGAACTGCCACTTTGGCAAAGCGTGCTGGCTGAGCAGTTACCTGCCTTGGCTCGTGAGCCGCTACGGGCCGAGCGCGATACCTATGGCAGTGCCCGCCAGCAACGCCACCTGCTCGACAGTGAGTTGACCCGTGCGCTGTTGCAGGAGCTGCCACAGGCCTACCGGGCCACGCTGGAGGAGTTACTGTTGGCCAGTGTCAGTCTGGCCTTACAGGCGTGTTTTGGCGGTAGCCAGCAGCGCCTGGCCCTGGAGTCCCACGGGCGCCAATCGGCGCTGGGTACGCTGGACCCGAGTCGCACCCTGGGCTGGCTGACCGCCGAATACCCGGTACTGTTTGACTTGCAACAGAGCACGGCGAGTAGCCCGTTGATGGCCGTGCGTGGCGTTAAACAGGGGCTGCGGCGGGTGCCGGACCGTGGCTTGGGCTATGGCATCTTGCGTTATCTGGACCCTGAGCACGCGAGCCAGTTGGCCGCGCTGGAGGCGGCACAGCGGCCGCCCCTGTTGTTCAACTATCTGGGCCGTTTCACGGGCAGCAATGCCATGTGGACGCCGCAAAGCATCGGTGGTCGATTTGCCGACGCGTTCGCTGTCGACCTCGATCCGGACATGCCGCTGCTCTATGGCCTGGAACTCAACCTGTTTGTCGCGGAAGACCCGTTGGGCCCGCGTTTGGCACTTAACTGGACCTGGGCGCCGGCGTTGTTCGATGACGCACAGATTGACCGTCTGCAGCAGGCCATCGCCACTCAGGCTGGCGCGCTATTGGCGTTCGCTCGGGCCAATCCTGCGGCTGCCGCCGACACCCTGGTCGCCAGCGAAAACCCCCTGGTCGGCCAGGCTGCCCTGAGTGCTGCTGAACTGCTTGAGCTGCGCCAGCGTTATGGCGCAGTGGCGGCGGTGTTGCCGGTGTTGCCACTGCAGGAGGGTTTGTTATTCCACGCTCAACTGGGGGCAACCGCCAACCAGTACAACTCGATTACCCGTGTGGACTTCCATGGCCCGCTGCAGGCCGGCCGCTTGCGGGCTGCGTTGGACGCGGTGTTGCGTCGGCATCCACAATTGGCGGCGTGGTTTGAACAACAACTGCGCCGCGTGCCGCTGCAGGTCGTGCCACTGCTGAGGGATGACAGTGGCCATGTCTGGCCTTGGCGTGAGTGCCAGTTGGCTGGCCTCGGCCCGGACGAACAGATCGCCGAGTTGCAGGCGCTGGAACAGGCCGAGTTACACCGCAGCTTCAGTATTGCCGAGGGCAACAGTGCTCCGCTGCTCCATGCCTGGCTGATTCACCACGGTGCCGATTGCCACAGTCTGCTGCTTACAGCCCATCACTTGGTGGTGGATGGCTGGTCGACGCCGCTGTTGCTGGCAGACTTGCTCCACGCCTATGGCGAGGGCATTAGCCGGCTACCGGCCACGCGTGTCGATTACCCCAGCGTGGTGCGCGCGCTGGCGGCCCGTAATCTGGCTCCCGCACGTGCTGCCTGGGGCGCGGCATTGGCAGGGGTCAAGCCAACGCTGTTGTTTTCTGCCGCGCCAGAGCCTGAGCTGGGGCCGGTGCGCGAACTGGAGTTGCTACTGCCGGTGGCGCTGGAGCACGCCTTGCAGCAGCGCTGCCGGCAACAGGGGTTGACCTTTAACAGCCTGATGCAGGGCGCCTGGGGCAGTTTGCTGGCGGTGCTCAGCGGGCGTGACGATGTGGTCTTTGGTGCGCCTGTCTCAGGGCGCTTCAGCCCGGTGAGCGGAATCGAGGAGCACGTCGGTCTGTTCAGTAACACCATCCCGGTGCGTGTCCGCCTGACCCCCACAGAGCCGCTGTTGGAGCAATTCGCACGGCTTCAACAACAGCAGATAGAGCTGCTTGAGCACGATGGTCTGGGCCTCGCCGAGATCCAGCGGCTGGTCGGTGCCAGCACGCTGTTCGATACCCTTCTGGTCAGTGAGAACTACCCGGATGAGGCGCGCTTGCGCAGTCGCGATTATCAGGGCGCGCGTCTAGGCGAGCTGCATAATCGCGGTTATACCCATTATCCGGTGACCCTGCTGATTCTGCCGGGCGAGCGCTTGCGCTTGCTGCTTGAATACCGCGCCGCCTTGCGCGAGCCCGAGCAATTTGTCGAGCGCTTGTTGCTGCTACTGGAACATCTGGCCTACGACGAACCGCGGCCCTGGGCCACAGTGGAGCTGCTGACCCAGCATGAGCGAGCGTTGCTGGGCCGTGTCAATGCCACGGCCAGGGATGTGCCGCAGACGACCTTGGTGGCGTTGTTGCGTGCTCAGGTGCAGCGTACGCCGCAGGCGCCGGCTTTGCTTGATCAGCACGGTCAGCTCAGCTATGCGCAAATGCAGGCGCAGATTGACCAATTGGTCCTGCGCCTGCAAGCCGCTGGCGTCGGCCTGGGGGATATCGTCGCGGTGGCCTTGCCGCGCTCGGTATCGCTCAGCCTGGCGCTGTCGGCGGTGATCGCCACGGGGGCAGCCTATTTGCCGCTGGATACCGGCTACCCGGACGAGCGCCTGGCCTATATGGTCGGCGATGCCCAGCCGCGATTGATTGTGACGTCTGTCGACTTGTCGGCACGCTTCGCCGCGCTGGCACCGTTGCTGTTGCTGGACGCTGCGGTGCCTGCGGGCGTTGCAGCGGTGCCTGCGCTCCCGGTGCCTGGCCTGACCCCCGCGCACGCAGCCTATCTGCTGTACACCTCGGGTTCTACCGGACGGCCCAAAGGCGTGCTGGTGTCACACCAGGCCATCGTCAACCGTTTGCTGTGGATGCAGGATGAATACCCGCTGACGGGTGACGATGTGGTGTTGCAGAAAACTCCCTGCAGCTTTGATGTCTCGGTGTGGGAGTTTTTCTGGCCGCTGATGGTCGGGGCTCGGCTGTTTATGGCTCCGCCCGAGGCGCACCGCGAGCCGCAGCAACTGCTGCAGCTGCTGGTCGAGCATCAGGTCACCACCGCGCACTTCGTGCCTTCAATGCTGGCCGCGTTCGTCGCCCAACTGCAGGCGGGTGGTGGGCCGGACATTGCTCGTTGCGCCAGCCTGAAGCGCCTGTTCTGCAGTGGCGAAGCGTTGTCGCGGGAGTTGGCCGACAGCTATGGCCAGTTGTTGGCGGCCCCTCTGCATAATCTTTATGGCCCTACCGAAGCCGCTGTTGATGTGACTTACAAGGCAGCGGCCGAGATGGATGGCAACAACCCTCAGGCGCCCAGCGTGGCCATCGGTAAACCGGTGTGGAACACCCAGCTGCGAATTCTGGATGGTTATCTACGCCCAGTGCCGCTGGGCGTACCTGGCGAGCTGTACCTGTGCGGTGTGCAACTGGCCGACGGTTATCTGGGGCGCCCAGATCTGACCGCCAGCCGCTTTGTTGCTGATCCGTTGGCGGTGGGGGAGCGCATGTACCGCACCGGCGATGTAGTGCGCTGGTTGGATAACGGTGATGTCGAGTACCTCGGGCGCAGCGACGATCAATTGAAGATTCGTGGTCAGCGCATCGAGCTGGGCGAAATCGAAGCGGCATTGCTGGCCTTGCCAGGCGTGGCTCGCGCTGTAGTGGTGGCGCGTGTGCTGGGCCGTCAGGCGGGGCTACTGGGGGCGGATGCTCGCCAATTGGTGGGCTATATCATTGCCGATCAATCAGCTCCGCCGCTGGACCTGCCTGGCTTGCGTGCGGTGTTGGCGCAGCGGTTGCCGGCGCATATGTTGCCGGTGGCGCTGATCAGTTTGCCGGAGTTTCCCCTGAGTGCTAACGGCAAGCTCGATCGCAAGGCCTTGCCGGAGCCAGCGGCCAGCGTCGCAGCGGCTGGTCGAGCACCGTTGCCTGGCCTGGAGTGTCAGATTGCTGGGCCCTTTGCCGAGATTCTTGACCTGCCGCAGGTGCAGGCCGACGATGATTTCTTCGCCCTTGGCGGCCATTCGCTGCTGGCCATGAGCCTGGCGGTAGAGCTGCGGCGCGTGTTGCAGCGGCCGGTGTCGGTGGGGCAGATCATCAGTGCGCCGAGTGTGGCCAGCTTGGCGGCATTGCTCAGCAACGAGCAGGCGGCCAATGACCCGGCGAATGCCGGCTTCGGCGAGGTGCTGCACCTGCGTGCCGGGCTCGGTAAACCGCTGTTCTGTATTCACCCGGCATCAGGCTTCGCTTGGCAGTACAGCGGCTTTGCCCACTACCTGCCGGCTAACGTTGGACTGATCGGCTTACAGTCGCCGCGTCCGCACGGGGCGATTGCCTGCAGCAGTGATCTTGACCAGCTATGCGAGCAGCACCTGATCAACCTGCGCCGCCTGCAGCCCGAGGGGCCGTATCACCTGATGGGTTATTCATTAGGCGGCACCATTGCCCAGGGGCTGGCCGCGCGTTTGCAGGCGCAGGGTGAGGAGGTGGCTTTTCTCGGTCTATTTGACACCTATCCGCCGGAGGGGCAGGACTGGAATGGGCCCACTGCAGACGAGGCGCAGGCCGAGGTTGGGCGCGAGCAGGAGCAGTTTATGGCCGCCAGCGCCGAGGATGGCGATGCATTTATGCAGCAAGAGAAGGCACAGATGTTTGCCCAGATCGTCGCCAACTACGCCGATGCCGTGCGCCTGCTGGCTGCCGGGCACACGCCTACATTTGCCGGTACGCCGACGCTGTTCGTGGCCCGGCGGACCTTGCCGCAGGGCTGGGATGTGTGTGGCTCCTGGGCACCCTATGTGCAAGGACTGGCGGTGCATGAGCTCGATTGTGCCCACGAGGGTATTCTCGCGCCGCAGTCTTTGCAGGTGCTAGGGCCGCTGTTGGCGACAATCATCCAGCAACTGCCGTCGCTGCGCTGAGGGCTGCACGCCGGGGCCGCTAGGTGCCCCGGCGTGCAGGTCGCCGAGATGGCTTAAGTCTGGCCTGGCACACGCCCCCTGGGAATGATCAACGGCGTGTGGCTGACAGGATCGTCGATGATCAGGCAGGGCAGGCCGAATACCTGCTCGACCAGTTGGGCGCTGATAATAGTGCTTGGCGGGCCTTCGGCAACGATGCGGCCATCCTGCATGGCGATCAGATGGTCGGCATAGCGGCAGGCATGGTTGAGGTCGTGCAGTACGGCCACCAGGCTGCGCCCGTGTTCACGGTTGAGCTGGCGGAATAGTTCCAGCAACTCGATTTGATGGGCAATATCCAGGTAGGTGGTGGGTTCGTCGAGCAGCAGCAGCGGGGTTTCTTGGGCCAGCGCCATGGCTACCCAGACTCGCTGGCGCTGGCCGCCAGACAGCTGCTCTACGGCCCGCTCGGCCAGGTCGCTGACACCGGTGGCGGCCATGGCCTGGTGTACGGCCTGTTGGTCGGCCTGGCTCCACTGTTGGAGAAAACTCTGGTGCGGGTAGCGCCCGCGGGCTACCAGGTCGAATACGCGAATGCCTTCCGGGGCCAGCGCGCTCTGGGGCAGAAGGCCCAGTTGGCGAGCCAGCAGTTTGGCCGGGTAGGTCTGTAGTTCGCGGCCGTCGAGGTACACCTGGCCAGCGCTGGGGCGCAGCAAACGACACAGGCTGCGCAGCAGGGTCGACTTACCGCAACCGTTAGGGCCGACGATGACGGTGAAGGCCCCGTCGGGAATGTGAATATTGAGGTCGGTACAAATCAGCTGCTGTTCATAGCCAAGGCGTAAGCCATGGCCTTGCAAGCGGCTGTGGGGGGGCAGTGCGCGGGAGGGTAAGGTCATGCAGATGCTCGTCGTGAGGGCTGCAGCAACAGCCAGATCAGGTAGAACCCCCCCAAGCTGACCGTGACCACCCCGACGGGTAGCTGCCGTGGGGCGAACAGGTGTTGGGCGAGCATATCTGCCGCCAGCAGCAGCGCGGCGCCGAGCCAGGCCGAGCAGAGTAAGTGGCTGGCGCGGCTGCGGCACAGGCGCTGGGCAAGTTGCGGAGCAGCCAAGGCGATAAAGGCGATGGGGCCGCAGGCGGCGGTAGTGGCCGCGGTCAATAACACCCCCAGGGCCATCATCAGTAGACGTGTGCGCTCGACGTTGACGCCCAGGGCGCTGGCGCTGTCGTCGCCCATTTCCAGCAGTTGCAGGGGGCGGCTGCCGGGTAGGGCGAGGGCCATTAGTAATAGGCAGCAAAGGGCTGCAGGTAGACCTTTGGCCCAGCTCATGCCATTCAGTGAACCGGCGCCCCAGAGTGCGGCGCTGATTGCCGCTTCGAGGCTGGCGACCAGGCTTAGCCAGGTATTCAGTGCGCTGAGCATGGCGCTTACGGCAATCCCGACAATGATCAGGCGAAAGCCATGGATGCCGCGGCGCCAGGCCAGCAGATAGACCAGTGCCGCGCAGGCCAGGCCACCTGCCATCGCGCCACCGGCGATTTGCCAGTAATTGCCCTGGCCGAGCACGATGACCAGCAGGGCGCCGCTGTAGGCGCCAGTATTGAAACCAATCAGGTCGGGGCTGCCCAGCGGGTTGCGCACCAGTGATTGGAAGATTGCGCCGCTCATGCCCAATGCGGTGCCGGCGACCAGTGCAAGCAGTACGCGAGGAAGGCGCCATTGTTGGATGACCATGATGTCCTGCGCGCTGCCGCTGCCCAATAGGGCGCGCACGATCTGCTCGCTATTCAGTGGTAGGCGTCCCAGTTGCAGGGCCAGCCCAGCCAGTAGCAGACAGCTCAGGGCCAGCAGTGCGCCGACCCACAGGGCGCGGCGTTCGAGTCGTAGACTTAGGTGGCTGGTTGGGTGCTTGAGCACCAGCCATGCCGCTGGCTGCTGGGTGCTCATC
>DAITLT010000027.1:0-18851 GCA_036835505.1 Pseudomonas sp. | reverse complement strand
CGGATTGCATCCGAGCTACAAAAATGCCGTTCACTTGGCTTAAGTGAACGGCATTGCGAACAAGCCGGGGCGTTTTTCGCTGAGTTAACCCGCCTGATTAACGGCCGGAGGCACCCGCGTCAGTTAATCCGCCAGGCGCCAACTCGTGACGCCCTTGGCATCTTCAAGCAGCACGCCCATGGCGCTCAACTGATCACGGATCTGGTCAGAAGCCGCCCAGTCCTTGGCCGCCCGCGCCGCCAAACGCGCCTCGATCAAGGTCTCGACAGCCGCCGCATCGACACGCCCGGCCGCATCACCGCGCAAGAAGGCCTCAGGCTCCAACTGCAACACCCCGAGCAACCCCGCCAGCGCCTTCAAGCGCGCCGCCAGAGCCGCGGCCGTCGCAAGATCAGTGTCACGCAGGCGATTGACTTCCCGCGCCAGCTCGAACAATACCGAGCAGGCCCCCGCGGTATTGAAGTCGTCATCCATGGCCGCCGCGAAGCGCGCGACAAACTCATCCGCCGCGGCAGGCTCGGCCTCCGGCAAGCCTTTGAGGGCGTTATAGAAGCGCTCAAGCGCGGTCTTCGCCTCACGCAGGCTGTCTTCGGAATAATTGATCGGGCTGCGGTAGTGGCTGGCGATCAACAGATAGCGCACCACTTCCGGATGGTACTTCTCCAGCACCTCACGGATGGTGAAGAAGTTGCCCAGGGACTTGGACATCTTCTCGCCATTGATGGTGATCATCCCGCAATGCAGCCACGCCTTGGCGTACGGCTTGCCGGTGGCCGCCTCGCTTTGGGCGATCTCGTTTTCGTGGTGCGGGAACTCCAGATCGTTGCCGCCGCCATGAATATCAAACGAATCCCCCAGGCAGCAGGTGGACATCACCGAGCACTCGATATGCCAGCCCGGACGCCCCTCCCCCCAAGGCGAAGGCCAGCTTGGCTCGCCCGGCTTGGCCGCCTTCCACAGCACGAAATCCAGCGGGTCCTGCTTCGACTCACCCGGCTCGATACGCGCACCAATGCGCAAGTCTTCAACCCTGCGCCGCGACAGCTTGCCGTAACCCTCGAACTTGCCCACCCGGTAATACACGTCGCCATTACCCGGCGCGTAGGCGTAGCCCTTGTCGATCAGGGTCTGGATCATCGTGTGCATGCCGGCGATATGCTCGGTGGCACGCGGCTCGGCATCCGGCTTGAGGATATTCAGGCGCGCCTCATCCTCGTGCATCGCCGCGATCATGCGCGCGGTCAGCACCTCGAAGGCCTCGCCGTTTTCATTGGCGCGATTGATGATCTTGTCGTCAATGTCGGTGATATTGCGCACATAGGTCAGCGCATAGCCGCTATGGCGCAACCAGCGCGTGATCACATCAAAGGCCACCATGCTGCGGCCGTGGCCCAGGTGGCAGAAGTCGTACACGGTCATGCCGCAGACGTACATACGCACCTGATTGCCTTGCAGCGGGGTGAAAACTTCCTTGCTCTTGCTCAGGGTGTTGTAGATCGACAACGCCATTATTGGCCCCAGGAGTCACGCAGGGTGACAGTACGGTTGAACACAGGTTTGCCTGGCGCCGAGTCTTTCAGGTCGACGCAGAAGTAGCCCTCGCGCTCGAACTGGAAACGCTCCTCGGCCTGCGCCGCGGCCAAGGATGGCTCGGCACGGCAGCCGGTCAGCACCTGCAGGGAATTCGGGTTGATATTGTCGAGGAAGCTGGCACCGTCTTCAGCCTTCTCCGGCTGCGCCGAGCGGAATAGGCGGTCATACAGGCGCACTTCGCACTCGACGCTTTCGGCGGCCGGTACCCAATGGATCACGCCCTTGACCTTGCGCCCCTCCGGGTTTTTGCCCAGGGTGTTTTCGTCGTAGGTGCAATGCAGCTCGACGATATGGCCGTCGGCATCCTTGATCGCCTGATCGGCACGGATGACATAACTGCCGCGCAAGCGTGCCTCACCACCGGGCACCAAACGCTTGTAACCCGCTGGTGGCACTTCTTCGAAGTCGCCGGCATCGATGTAAATCTCGCGACTGAACGGCAGTACGCGCACGCCCATGTCCTGTTTGGGATGGCGTGCCAGCTCGAGGTTTTCCACCTGCCCTTCTGGGTAGTTGGTGATGACTACTTTAAGCGGCTTGAGCACGCACATGGCGCGCGCGGCGTTGGCATCCAGGTCGTCACGAATGGCGAATTCGAGCATGCCAATATCCACCAGACCACCGGCGCGGTTGACGCCGATCATGTCGCAGAAATTGCGAATCGACGCCGGCGTGTAGCCGCGACGACGGAAGCCCGACAGGGTCGACATGCGCGGGTCGTCCCAGCCATTTACGTGCTGTTCATCCACCAACTGCTTGAGCTTGCGCTTGCTGGTGATGGTGTAGTTCAGGTTAAGGCGCGCAAATTCGTACTGACGCGGCTGCGCGGGCACCGGCAGATTGGCCAGAAACCACTCATACAGCGGGCGGTGATCCTCAAACTCCAGGGTGCAGATGGAGTGGGTGACCCCTTCCAGGGCATCCGACTGGCCATGGGTGAAGTCGTAGCTGGGGTAGATGCACCATTTATCACCGGTTTGATGGTGATGGGCGTGACGGATGCGATACAGGATCGGGTCACGCAGGTTCATGTTCGGCGCGGCCATGTCGATCTTCGCCCGCAAGGCACGCGCACCGTCGGGGAACTCGCCGGCCTTCATACGGGCAAACAGGTCCAGGTTTTCCTCGACGCTGCGCTCACGGAACGGGCTGTTCTTGCCCGGCTCCGTCAGGCTGCCACGGTACTCGCGCGCCTCGTCCGGCGACAGGTCATCGACATAGGCCTTGCCGGTGTTGATCAGGTGCAGCGCCCACTCGTGCAATTGATCGAAGTAGTTGGAGGCATAACGCGCCTCGCCCGACCACTCGAACCCCAGCCACTTGACGTCGCTTTCGATGGCGTCGATGTACTCCTGATCTTCCTTGGCCGGGTTGGTGTCATCGAAGCGCAGGTTGCACTCGCCAGCAAACTCCTTGGCCAGGCCGAAGTTCAGGCAAATCGACTTGGCGTGACCGATATGCAGATAGCCGTTGGGCTCCGGCGGAAAGCGCGTGACGATTTTGACGTGCTTGCCGGCATCCAGATCGCTCTGAACAATCTGGCGGAGGAAGTTCGAAGGAGAAACACTGGGGATTTCAGGCTTGCTCATGGTGTCCTTGATCGTACAGGTGCCTGGCCAGGGTAGGCCGGCCAAGTCAAAGCGCTTATGATAGCGAACCCGTCAACCCCCTGACAGACGCAAAGCAGCTGCACAGGCGGATTGCACCGTAAAAGATTCGCACAACGGCTTGTCAGCCACCGGCAAGACAGGTCATTGGCGCATTTGCACGATTTCTACCGGCAACTCAACTGGAACCGATCATGATCAAACTGCATACCAACCACGGCGTCATCACCCTCAACCTGTTCGAAGACAAGGCACCGCTGACCACCGCCAACTTCAAGGAATATGTCGCCGCCGGCCACTACGACAACACCATTTTCCACCGCGTAATCAGCAACTTCATGATCCAGGGCGGCGGTTTCGAGCCGGGCATGAAACAAAAAGCCACCCGCGCCACCATCAAGAACGAAGCCAACAACGGCCTGTCGAACAAAGTCGGCACCGTGGCCATGGCCCGCACCATGGAGCCGCATTCAGCCTCCGCGCAGTTCTTTATCAACGTCAAAGACAACGACTTCCTCGACCACAGCGCACCGACCGTACAAGGCTGGGGCTACACCGTGTTCGCTGAAGTGGTGGAAGGCATGGACGTGGTCGAGAAGATCAAAGGCGTCGCCACGGGTTCGAAATCCGGCCACCAGGACGTTCCTCAGGAAGACGTGATCATCGAGCGTGCCGAGATCGTTGAGTGATACTGCTGATCTCCGATCTGCACCTTGAACCACAACGCCCGGACATCAGCCGGGCGTTTGTGCATTTTCTGCAGACGCGCGCCCGTCAGGCCGAGGCCCTGTACATCCTCGGTGATTTTTTCGAGGTATGGGTGGGCGACGATGCCATGGGGCCGTTCCAGCACGAGATCGCCAGCGCCCTGCGCGCATTGGCGGACAGCGGCACCCGCCTGTATTTAATGCATGGCAACCGCGACTTCATGCTCGGCCAAAGGTTTTGCCAGTTGGCCGGCTGCACCCTGCTCAGCGACCCGTGCCGGGTAAGTTTCAATGGTGAGCCCGTATTGCTGATGCATGGCGACAGCCTGTGTACCCGCGACACGGCCTATATGCGCCTGCGCCGCCTGCTGCGCAACCCGCTCAGCCTGTGGCTGCTGCGTCATCTGCCACTGGCCAAGCGCCAGGCCCTGGGACGCAAACTGCGCAAGCAAAGCCAACTGCAAACCCGCCAGAAAGCCGCCAGCATCATCGACGTGACGCCCAGCGAAGTGTCGCGCCTGATGGCCAAATACGGCGTGCGCACCCTGATCCACGGCCACACCCACCGCCCGGCCAGGCACACCCTGGAAATCAACGGGCAAAGCGCGCAACGCATCGTTTTGGGTGACTGGGACCAGCAAGGCTGGGCTCTGCAAGTCGACGAGAATGGCTACCAGCAGAGCGCCTTCGCCCTCGACAGCTGACTAAACAGCGCGACTCAATGGCACGCCGCTGTGAAAGCGCAGCTCCACATCGGGCGACTCGATCAGCTCACGCTCCGCCTCCCGCACGCGCTCGATGCTGCGCTCTACGTCCGCCGCCTCGCCGTATTGATAGGCCAGACGCAGATAGCCCTGAAAGTGCCGCGCCTCGCTTCTCAGCAGGCCGAAATAGAACTTGCCCAGCTCTGCATCCAGATGCGGCACCAACGCCTCGAAGCGCTCGCAGCTGCGCGCCTCGATAAAGGCGCCAACCACCAGGGTATCGACCAGCTTGACCGGCTCATGGGTACGCACCACCGAGCGCAGGCCCGACGCATAGCGCCCGGCAGACAAAGGCCGCAGGGCAATCTTGCGGCGCTTCATCAAGCGCATCACCTGCTCGTGATGCACCAACTCTTCACGGGCCAGACGCGACATCAGGTTGATCAAGTCGACGTGGGTGTTGTACTTGGCCATCAGGCTCAGCGCCGTGCTGGCGGCCTTGAACTCACAGTTTTTGTGGTCAAGCAGCAAGGTTTCCAGGTCGGCCAGGGCCGCTTGCAACCAACTTTCGGGGGTCTTGCAGCCAAGCAACTGGGCAATTTCGGGAAGCAACATAGTGGGCTGGCCGCTGTTATCAAAGTCGCGCATTATACGTCGAGGATGGCCGATGATCGCCGCCAATCAGCCGAATCAGGTTTGACACATATCAACCTCGGCGTAACAGAATCCAACTAAAGTGAATTTGGTTATAAATATCCACAGGGAGATGATCATGCAAGCTATTCGCAGCATTCTGGTAGTCGTCGAGCCTCATCAGGCAGACGGACTGGCCATCAACCGTGCCAAGCTGATTGCCGGCGTGACCCAGTGCCATCTGCACCTGCTGATCTGTGAGAAAAAACATGATCACCAGGCCGATCTTGAGGCCCTGGGCAAAACCCTGAGCGATGAAGGCTTCAGTGTCAGCACCCAGCAAAGCTGGCTGGACAGCGTCCACCAAACCATCATCGCCGCCCAGCAAGCCGAAGGCTGCGGCCTGATCGTCAAGCGTCATACGCCCGACAACCCGTTGAAAAAAGCCCTGCTGACCCCCGACGACTGGAAATTGCTGCGCTACAGCCCGGTGCCGGTGCTGATGGTGAAAACCGATACGCCCTGGGCCGGGTGCAATATTCTCGCCGCCGTGGATGTCGGCAATGCCGACGGCCCGCATCGCGCCCTGCACGCCAGCATCGTCAGCCACGGCTACGAGATCGCCCAAATGGCGCAGTGCGAACTGCATGTGGTAGGCGCCCACCCCTCGCCCATGCTGTCCGCCGCCGACCCAACCTTCCAGCTCAAAGAAACCATCGAGGCGCGCTACCGGGAGAACTGCAAAGAGTTCCAGGAGGCGTTCGCCATCAGCGCCGACTGCCTGCACATCGAGGAAGGCCCGGCTGACGTGCTGATTCCCTACACCGCCAAGCGCCTCAACGCCGCCCTGACCATCCTCGGTACCGTGGCGCGCACCGGCTTGTCGGGCGTGCTGATCGGCAACACCGCGGAAGTGGTGCTGGACGCCCTGGAAAGTGATGTTCTGGTGCTCAAGCCCGATGACATCATCGACCGCCTGGAAGACCTGGTCGCCCAGCGTTAAAACCCGGCGCCGGGCAGGCGCCACAACACCTACGCCTGTCCGGCCTCGTGGTTGAATTGCAGCTCGGCCAGGCGCGCATACAGCGGGTTGCTGGCCACCAGTTCGGCGTGGCTGCCGATGGCCAGCAACGTACCGTGATCGATCACGGCAATGCGATCGGCACTTTTTACCGTGGCCAGACGATGGGCAATCACCAGGGTGGTGCGCCCGTGCATCAGGCGCGGCAAGGCCTGCTGGATCAAGTGCTCGCTCTCGGCATCCAGGGCGCTGGTGGCCTCATCCAGCAGCAGGATCGGCGCATCCACCAGCAGCGCCCGAGCAATCGCCAGGCGTTGCCGCTGGCCGCCGGACAAGCCCAACCCAGCCTCACCCAGATGCGTTTGATAGCCCTCGGGCAGATCCATGATAAAGCCATGGGCATGGGCGGCCTTGGCCGCCGCTTCAACCTCTGCCTGACTGGCCTCAGGCCTGCCGTAGCGCAGGTTGTCGGCCACGCTGCCAAAGAACAGCGCCGGATTCTGCGCCACCAGGGCGAAACAGCGGCGAATGTCCTCCGGGGCCAACTGCTGCAGCGGCACGCCTTCGAGCAGAATGCGCCCGCTTTGCGGGTCAAAAAAACGCAATAGCAGATCAAACAGGGTCGACTTGCCGGCGCCGGAAGGCCCGACCAGGGCCAGGGTTTCCCCAGGCTGTATGGACAAATCGATACCATCAATGGCCCAGACCTCCGGCCGACTGGGATAGGCGAAGCGCAACTGCTGCAACTCAATCCGCCCGCTGACCCGCGCCGGCAGCCGTTGCAGGCCCTGGGTCGGCGCCAGGATGGCGTTTTTCGCCTGCAATAACTCGGCGATCCGTTCGGCGGCGCCGGCAGCGGCCTGTAGTTCGCCGATCACCTCGCTGATCGCACCGAAGGCCATTCCAACAATCAGGCTGTAAAACACAAAGGCCGCCAGCTCGCCGCCGCTGATGGTGCCGGCAATCACGTCCATGCCGCCAACCCAGAGCATCAAACCCACGGCGCCGAGCACCAGCACGATCACCAGGGTTATCAACCAGGCACGCTGACGAATGCGCAGGCCAGCGGTCGTAAAGGCCGCCTCCACGGCCTGGCTGAAGTGCTGCTTGTCTTGCTCCTGATGGTTGTAGGCCTGCACGGTCTTGATCTGGCCAAGGGTTTCACCGACATAGCTGCCGACATCGGCCACCCGGTCCTGGGTCTGCCGCGACAGGGCCCGCACCCGCCGCCCGAAGAGCAGGATCGGCGCCACCACCAGCGGCAACGCGGCCACCACGATGGCAGTCAGTTTCGGGTTGGTGACAAACAGCAGGATGATGCCGCCGATCAGCATCAGCAGGTTGCGCAAGGCCATCGACAGCGACGAGCCGATCACTGTCTGCAGCAAGGTGGTATCGGCGGTCAGGCGCGACTGGATCTCCGAGCTGCGGTTGCTCTCGTAAAAGCCCGGATGCAGGTTGATCAGATGATTGAATACGCGCATGCGAATATCGGCGACAAAACGCTCGCCGATCCAGGAAACCAGATAAAAGCGCGTAAAAGTGCCCACGGCCAGCGCCAGCACCAGGACGAAGAACAACCCGATCGAGCGATTCAGCGCGGCCTGGGATTGCGTCGCCAGACCCTGATCCACCAGCAGACGGATGCCCTGGCCCATGGACAAGGTGATCGCGGCGGTAAACAGCAGCGCCAGCAACGCGCCCAGCACCTGCCAGCGATAAGGGCCGACAAAGCGCCGAGCCATGCGCAGGGCGCTGCGCCGACGGGAAGACAAGACAGCAGGCATAACGGGCATCCAGCAAACAACGACAACCCCGATCATGCCCCGCTGGCAACCTGGGACGCCAGCGACATATATAAACTCTCCGGTTTATTTATTAGCGCAAGCTTCAGCACCCTCGTCTGCCTCCGCCAGGCGTTCGGCCGACCAGCCCAGCGGGTAGAGCAGCTCTTCCCGGTAGCCGGTCCAGACCCGGATGGCATCCGGGAAAGCGCTGTCCAATTGCCCATCGCCGCTGTCCACCAGCAACGGTCGGCCCGCCAGGGTGGCCAGCTTGCGTTTGGTGGCCAGCACGCGCAGATGCTCAAGGCCGATGGCACGCAACACCCGCGGGCTGATCTGCTGGTTACCGCGCCCGATGATATGGCCCTGACCACCGATGGCGGTGACCAGCAGGCGGCTCGGATGCTCACGCACCAGCTCATACAGTTGCTGTTCGTTGACATCACGGGCAAGCACCTGGCCGTTCTCGATCACATCCACCCCAAGCAAGGTGGTGCTCAGGCCGAGGTTGCTGGCCAGCCCATGCAGCGTTGAGCCAGGGCCGAACACATAGCGCACGTCCGCCTCCCAGCTGTCCTGCAGCCAGTCGGCCAGCTCCACCAGCACCAGCTCCTCCGACTCCATGCCGGCCTGTTTGACCTGCTGCATAAACTGGCCTTGCACCGGCACCGTCAGCTCACCGTACCAGCGCGCGGCCACCCGGCCTTCACGCAGGGCTGCTTCATCGAGATCGCGCACCTCGCCGCTGGTCAGGCGCACCAGGCCACCCTCAACCAGGCGCCGGGTCAGCTCACCGGCGGCTCGCGGGCTGATGGCATAGACCCCGGAATGGATCTTCACCCCGGCGGGAATGCCCAGCACCGGCTGGCTGGCCGCCGCCACCGCACACACATCCCGCGCAGTGCCATCACCACCGGCAAACAAAATCAGCGCCACGCCTGCCGTCTGCAGGGCCAGCACCGCCGCCTGGGTGTCCGCCGCGCTGCTGAGCGGTAGCTGCGCGGGTCCCAGCACGCGATAGGCAAAGCCCATGGCCGCCAACAAGTCGGCGCCCATGGCGCCAGCAAAGGTGACGAACTGCACGCGTTCGGCAAGCGGCAGCAGTGCCTCCAGGGCCATCCGGGTGCGCGCCGCCGCCCGCGGTTCGGCGCCCAAGGCCAGCGCCTCGGCTGCCACCCCATCGCTGCCCTTGAGGGCCACGCTGCCGCCCAGACCGGCCAGCGGGTTGATGATCAAACCAAGGTGAAAAGGCGCCATAGAGCTCTCCCGACAAGTGGCGCGGCATGGCCAAGCGCCCACAGCTAAATACCACCCAAGAACGCTTCTGCAGCGCCGCCAGCACCTGGTTAAGCGACCGGGCGACCTGTCACCGCAGCGTCACCTGGATTGGCTAAGGTGCAGCAACCGGCCAACCAGGAGACGACCATGGGCACGCAAAAAACCGCAACCGCGGCACCAGACCACACCCTCACCCGCCAGGCCTTGCGCGGCGGCGCACTGATTGATGCCCACGGGCGGGAAATACCGATCACCGAAAGCATGATCCAGCGCGCCTGCCGCGAACTCGAACAGCATTACCAACCTCGCCGCAAACACGCCTGAGTGCTGCGCAGGGGTATCCGGCCCGGCATTTACGTCGGGCTTTTTATTGCTCCGGCATCTGCAGACCGGCGCCCAGGGCGCTGATCAGTTGTTGCAGCCCTGGCGCTGGTGCGTTTAGCGCCACCTGCAATCCGTCAATTTCGCGGCGATAGGGGTAGTGCTTGCGCAAGGCGTCAAAGGCGCTGCGCCGGGCCGCCGCATCACCCATAAGGCTGCGGCGAAAATCTGCATCGTCGCGGCGCGGGTCGTACACCGCGCGGCACAGGGTAGCCAGCGCCCAGGCCGGGTCGCAGCGGCCGTCCAGTTGCAGCATCGGCAGCCAGGGCGCAGGCAGCAACTGGGCCAATTGGATACTGGCGGGCAACTGCATCCAGGCGCAAAAGGCCTGATAGATCTGCGCCGTACCGCGCAACTTGCCATCCAGGCTGTAACCGGCGATGTGCGGCGTGGCGATGCGGCACAGGCCGGCCAAGGGCACATCCACCAGCGGCTCGCCCTCCCACACATCCAGCACCACCTGCAGATCGCGGCGTTGCTGCAGCACCTGGTAGAGCGCGGCGTTGTCCAGCACTGGGCCGCGACTGGCATTGATCAGCCAGGTGCCCGGCCGCAGGGCCTGTAGTTGTGCCGTACTGAGCAAATGCCGAGTCGCCAGCGGGCCATCCGCCGTCAGCGGCGTATGCAGGCTGATCACGTCGCACTCATCCAGCACCTGCTGCAGGCTGACGAAACCCCCCCCCTCAGCGGCCTGACGCGGTGGGTCGCACACCAGCACCCGCCAGCCCAGGCCGCGCAGCACCTTGAGCAGACGGCTGCCAACCTGTCCCGCGCCGATCACCCCATAGGTGCGTGTCGCCAAATCGACACCCTGCTGCTCGGCCAGTACCAGCAGGCTGCCCAGCACATAGTCGACCACGCCACGGGCGTTGCAACCCGGCGCACTGGCCCAGGCAATGCCCGCCGCAGCAAAGTAATCCAGCGCCAGGTGGTCGGTGCCGATGGTGCAGGTACCGACAAAGCGCACCGGGCTGCCCTGCAGCAAGGCCTGATCAACACGGGTGACCGAGCGCACCAGGAGCACGTCGGCATCCGCCACATCGGCGGCCGAGATGGCCCGGCCCGGCAGGCGGCGAAGGGTACCGTGCCCGGCAAAAAACTCGTCCAGCAGGGGGATATTTTCGTCGGCGACAATGCGCATGGGGGTCTCCACTCAATCGGCCGCCATTCTAGAAGGTGTTGCCGGCACATTGCGAGCCGCCTGAGCCATGTACAAATGCGTCATCCAGGGCGGCCAAGGGCGACACCCCTGGGCTTGGCGCTTGGCCAGGCCGCAAGGCAGCGCGTAGACTGGCCGGCTTGCTGACCAGATGGATAGTTTCATGCCCACCCTCACCCGCCTTGGCCGCCTGCGCATCGAGCTGCGCAGCCTGCTGGGACTCGCCGCCCCGATCATGATTGCGCAGCTGGCCAATACCGCCATGGGCTTTGTCGATACGGTCATGGCCGGCCGCGTCAGCCCGCGTGACCTGGCCGCCGTGGCCCTCGGCAACTCGATCTGGGTGCCGTTGTTTCTGCTGATGACCGGCATCCTGCTGGCCACCACGCCCAAGGTCGCCCAGCGCTTTGGGGGCGGCCTGCATGGCGAAATCGGCCCGCTGGTGCGCCAGGCCCTGTGGCTGGCGCTGCTGATCGGCTGTGGCGCCGGCCTGCTGCTCTGGCATGCAGAAAGCGTGCTGCACTGGATGGCCGTCGACCCGCAATTGATCGAACCATCGATGGGCTATCTGCGCGCCGTGGCCTGCGGCTTCCCGGCCGTAGCGCTGTACCACGTGCTGCGCTGCTACAGCGACGGCCTGGGCCACACCCGACCGAGCATGATGCTGGGCCTGGTGGGCCTGCTGCTGAATATCCCGCTCAACTACATCTTTATCTACGGCAAGCTGGGCCTGCCGGCCATGGGCGGGGTCGGCTGCGGCTGGGCCACCGGCCTGGTGATGTGGGCCATGCTGCTGGGCATGCTCTGGTGGGTGACCTGGGCGCCGTACTACCAGGCCAATCAACTGTTTCAGCGCTTTGACTGGCCCAACTGGGCGATGCTCAAACGCCTGCTCTCGGTCGGCGTGCCGATTGGCGTGGCGGTGTTTGCCGAGGCCAGCATCTTCTCGGTGATTGCTCTGTTGATCGGCGGCCTGGGCGCCAGCGTGGTGGCCGGCCACCAGATCGCCCTCAACTTCAGCTCCATGGTGTTCATGATCCCTTATGCCCTGGGCATGGCCGTCACCGTCCGGGTCGGCCAGGCCCTGGGGCGCGGCGAGCCGCGCGCGGCGCGCTTTGCTGCCGGCGTTGGGATGGCGGTGGCGCTGGCCTACGCCTGCCTGTCGGCCAGCGCCATGCTGCTGACCCGCGAGCATATCGCCCGCCTCTACACCCCCGACAGCACGGTAATCGCCATCGCCACCGGGCTGATCATCTATTCGGCGCTGTTTCAGTTCTCCGATGCGATTCAGGTGACCGCCGCCGGCGCCTTGCGTGGCTACCAGGACACGCGGGTGACCATGCTGCTGACCCTGTTTGCCTACTGGGGCATTGGTCTGCCGGTAGGCTACTGCCTCGGCTTGACCGACCTCTGGGGCCCAGCCTCGGGGCCACGCGGCTTGTGGCAAGGGCTGATCGTCGGCCTCACCTGCGCCGCGCTGATGCTCGGCATGCGCCTGCTGCGCAGTGCCAAGCGGCGTATCCGCCAGGCTTGAGCGGGCCGCGCCGATGTTTGTTCCGGCCTCCTGGCAGGCCGAGACAACCAGTGGTCAGGTGCAAAGCACAAACAGATAACTGACCTTGCAGTCAGCCAACCATCTACTACCCTCGCACCAACAAGCCGCACACCAAGTCTCACTGAACACCCGCTGACGGCCTGTTGCGACGGGCCGTTGCTGGCTGGGCGTGGCCTTGCCACACCTGCGGCCAGCACAGCTGGAGCGCACTGATTAAGGACGATCGCATGACCGCACATGAACGTGATCCTGTTGTTCTCCCCACTGCAACACCAGCCCTGGCGCTGCTCTGGCCCGTGCTGGTCCTGGCTGGCGCCAGCTGCGGATTAATACTGGGGCTTAGCCGCGCCGAAGGCTGGACCCTGCTGGCGGTGCTGACCCTGCTGATCGCCAGCGCCGCAGCCTGTTTGCAGGTGCTGCGCAGCCATCGGGCCGCCCTCGCCCAGCAAATCTCACACCTGCATAGCGAACAACAGACCCACCATCAGCAGCAGATCAGCGCCACCCTTGAGGGTTTGCAGGCGGTATGCCTGGAGGCCGTACCGATCTGGGCCAAGCAGGTGGAAAGCTCACGCCAGCAAACCGAGCAGGCCATCGAGGCCCTCAGCGCACGTTTCGCCGGCATTTACGACAAGCTCGAGGCCGCCCTGCAGACCTCCCAGCAGGCCGCCGGCAACCTGGCCGCCGATCATCAGAACGGCGTTCTGGGGGTCATGGCGCACAGCGAAAGCGAGCTGACCAAGGTGATTAATCGGCTCGAGGCCACACAGCTGAGCCGTGACGAACTGCTCAGCCAGGTACGCGGCCTGACCGGCTACACCGGCGAGCTGCGCAGCATGGCCACCGAGGTCGCCGCGATCGCCGCACAAACCAACCTGCTGGCCCTGAATGCCGCAATCGAAGCCGCCCGCGCCGGCGAAACCGGACGCGGCTTTGCCGTGGTTGCCGATGCCGTGCGCAGCCTATCGAGCCTGTCCAGTGAGACCGGGCAAAAGATGTCCGCCACGGTGGACATCATCAACAGCGCCATCACTCGCCTGGTCGAGGTGGCCGGTAACAGCGCCGACAACGACAGCCACTCGGTAAGCGCCTCCGAGACCAGCATTCAGCAAGTGCTGGATCGCTTCCACGGCATCACCCAAAGCCTGTCCAACTCAACCGAACTGCTGCAACAGGAAAGCCTCGGCATTCGCGACGAAATCAGCGAAGTGCTGGTTGCCCTGCAGTTTCAGGACCGGGTCAGCCAAATCCTCAGCCACGTGCGCAAGAACATGGATGCCCTGCATGAGCACCTGCAGCAATGCCTTGCCCAGCCCCAGGCGCTGCAACACATCGACGCCAAGGCCTGGCTGGCGGAAATGGAACTGACCTACGCCACCCAGGAGCAACGCCAAATCCACCATGGCCAGGCATTGAGCAGCAACCAGGAACAGGAAATCACTTTCTTCTAGGAGAGCCCCATGGCTAAAACGGTAATGGTCGTCGACGACTCCAGTAGCGTGCGTCAGGTGGTTAGCATCGCCCTCAAGGGCGCAGGCTACGCAGTGATTGAGGCCTGCGACGGTAAGGATGCCCTGGCCAAGCTGGGCGAACAGAAGATCCACCTGATGATCAGCGATGTGAACATGCCCAACATGGACGGCATCACCCTGGTCAAGGAGGTGAAAAAGCTGCCCAACTACAAATTCACCCCGATCATCATGCTGACCACCGAGTCCCAGGAAAGCAAAAAGCTCGAAGGTCAGGCGGCCGGAGCCAAGGCCTGGGTGGTCAAACCCTTTCAGCCGGCACAGATGCTCGCCGCCGTATCCAAGCTGATTCTGCCCTGACGCGCCGCAGGAGGACCTATGAGCCTACGCACGGAAAGCCGCGACGGTCGAATGGTGCTGCACATTGACGGCGAGATGAGTATTTACACCGCCGCCGAACTCAAGGCACAGCTGTTGCCGCACCTGGCCCAGCCAGGCGAACTGGAAATCGTCCTGACCGAGGTCAGCGAAATCGACAGCGCCGGCTTGCAGTTGCTGATTCTGGCCAAGCGCGAGGCGACCCGCATCGGCGCCTCTTTACGCTTGAGCCAGCACAGCCGGGCCGTGCTTGAACTCTTCGACCTGTGCAACCTGGCGGCTTTTTTCGGTGATCCGCTGGTGCTGTCCCACTCGCCCAACAACTGACCGCAAGGCACAGGAACTGCCCATGGACACCTCCCTCGATCAGGCCCTGCAAACCTTTATCGCCGAAGCCCGCGAGCTGCTGCAGGCCATGGAAGAGTCGCTACTGCGCCTGGAAAGTGCGCCAGAGGATGCAGAAGCTCTCGGCGCCATCTTCCGCGCGGCCCATACCATCAAGGGTTCGGCGGGGTTGTTTGGCCTGGAGGCCATCGTCGGCTTCACCCATATCGTCGAAGACGTGCTGCAGCGCGTGCGCGATGGCGATTTTCCGATTAGTGCCGAGCTGGCCGCACTGTTGCTGGAATGCGGCGATCATATCCAGCAACTGGTCACGGTGGTCGCCGAGCAGGGCGAGCAACTGGATGCCGCGGCCAACGCCCGCGAGGCCGAGCTACGCCAACGCCTGCAGCACTATCAAAACAACCCGAGCGCGGCGCCAGGAGTACCGGCGGCGGTGATCCACGACGCGGGCGTCGAGGTCTGCAGCGACGACGCGGTGAGCTCCGAGCTCTGGCACATCTCCCTGCGCTTCGGCCCGGAGGTTTTGCGCAACGGCATGGACCCACTGTGCTTTCTGCGCTACCTCAACAGCATCGGCAGCATCCAGCAAATTACGACCCTGAGCGACGGCATGCCGGCCATCGACAGCATGGATGCAGAAAGCTGCTACCTGGGCTTTGAAATCGACTTGCAGAGCAGCGCCGAGCGCACCGTCATCGCCGAAACCTTTGAGTTCGTGCGTGATGACTGCCTGATTCATATCCTGCCGCCCCATAGCAAAATCACCGAATACCTTGCAATGCTTGCGCGCCTGCCAGAAGACAGCTCGCGCCTGGGCGAGCTGCTGGTCAGCAGCGGCGCGCTGACCGCTCAGGAGCTGGAGCGCGGCCTGCAGGCACAGCAAAGCACCACAACCGCGACCAACCAACCGTTGTTGGGCGAGATTCTGGTCGAGCAATGCGCCGTGCAGCCGGCCCTGATCCAGGCCGCGCTCAACAAGCAAAGCCAGATCCAGGAGCACAAAAACCGAGAAAACTGCTACGTCCGGGTACAGGCCGACAAGCTGGACGAATTGATCAACCTGGTAGGCGAGCTGGTGATTGCCGGTGCCGGCGCCAGCCTGCTGGCACAACGCTGCCAGAACCAGGCCTTGCAGGAAGCCACCTCAATAGTGGCCGGCCTGGTCGAGGATATTCGTGACGGCGCCCTGCGCTTGCGCATGGTGCCCATCGGCGACACCTTCAACCGCTTCCAACGGGTGGTGCGCGATGTCAGCCACGAACTGGGCAAGGACATCGAACTGCATATCAGCGGAGCCGAAACCGAGCTGGACAAGAGCGTGGTGGAGAAGATCGGCGACCCCCTCATGCACCTGATACGCAACGCCATGGATCATGGCATCGAACTACCCGAGGCACGTCAGCATGCCGGCAAGCCAGGGCGCGGCAACCTGCACCTCAACGCCTATCACGACTCGGGCAGCATCGTCATCGAGATTGCCGATGACGGCCGCGGCCTGGATCGCGAGCGCATCCTGCAAAAAGCTCGCGAGCGCGGGCTGATCAGCGCCACAAGCAACCCCTCGGACGCAGAAATCTACAACCTGATCTTCGAACCTGGCTTCTCGACTGCCAGTGCCGTGACCAACCTCTCCGGACGCGGGGTCGGCATGGACGTGGTCAAACGCAACATCACCGCCCTGCGCGGCAGCGTGGATCTCGATAGCCAGCCAGGCCTTGGCACCAGGGTATCGATCCGCCTGCCGCTAACCCTGGCAATTATCGACGGTTTCCTGGTCGGCATCAGCCAGGCCAGCTATGTGGTGCCGCTGAACATGGTTCAGGAATGTGTCGAGCTGTCGGCCGCCGACCGCCTGGCAACCCGCGAGCGCGGTTACCTGAATCTACGCGGCGAGGTGCTGCCCCTGGTGTTCCTGCGTGAGCACTTCAATGTCGATGGCGAGCCCGGACGGCGCGAAAACGTGGTGGTGGTGAATTACGCCGAACACAAAGCCGGGCTGGTCGTGGATGAACTACAGGGCGAGTTTCAGACCGTAATCAAGCCCCTCGGCAAGCTGTTCAGTGCGCTGCGCGGGATCAGTGGCTCAACCATCCTGGGCAGCGGCTCGGTGGCGCTGATCCTGGATGTCCCGGCACTGGTTCAGCAAATCGTCCGCCAAGAATCCCACGCCAACCAGGCCTACCCGAGCCACGCCACGGGCACGCCAAGCAGCGCACAACTACCCGAGGGTTAACGCTCATGCCATGACTCAGTGAGCAGCTAAAGCGCCGCCAACCCTGCAGCGCGGCAAACAGCCCGGCCAGCGCCCGGCTCAACCTGCGCTGCCTAGATGAATAGAAAGGACAACACTCATGCTCAACGATATGAAAGTCGCAACCAAGCTGGCGCTAGGCTTCGGTGTGCTGATCATCATGCTGGCGCTGGTTTCCTTTATTGGCATCAGTCGCATGGCCCAGATCAATGCCTCGCTGGATCAGGTGATGGAAGAGCGCTGGCCCAGGGCCGAAATGGCCGGCAGCATCGTAGAACGAAGCAATACCATCGCCATCGCCCTGCGCAACATGATGCTAACCAACAATCCCCAGGATCGTGCCCAGCAAAAGCAACTGATCATGGACACCCGCGCCAGCCTTGCGGCGACCCTCGACAAGCTGCAGGCACAAATAAGCTCAGCCAAAGGCATCGAGTTGCTACAGGCCATCAACAAGAATCGCCAGGCCTATGTGAGCGGCCAGGATCAACTGCTGCAATTGATTGAGCAAGCGCCACCAGAGCAGGCACAAAACTACCTGCAGGGCGAGCTGCGCCCGGTTCTTGCCAGCTACCAGGCGAGCGCCAAAGCGCTGCAGGAGTTCCAGGGCGAACTGCTTGAAGCCTCCGGCCGTGAGGCTCACGACAATTATCTAAATGCCCGCCTGTTGATGTTGCTCGCTACCGGCGCAGCCTTATTGGCCGCGTTGGTTGCCGCTTGGCTGATCAGCGTCAACCTGATTCGCCAACTGGGTGGCGAACCCGGCTATGTGGCCAACATCGTCCGCCAGGTCGCCAATGGCAACCTGAGCGCCGAGATCGTTCTGCGCAAAGGCACCGGTAACAGCCTGCTGGCCTCGTTGCAGGAGATGATCGGCAAGCTGGCGCAGATCATTGGCGAGGTGCGCAACTCGGCCGACAACCTGGCCAGCGCCTCGGAGCAGGTCAGCGCCACCGCCCAATCGATGAGTCAGGCGACCAGCGAACAGGCCGCCAGCGTGGAGGAGACCAGCGCCTCCATCGAGCAGATGAGCGCCAGCATCAATCAAAACACCGAGAACGCCAAGGTCACCGACGGCATGGCCAGCAAGGCCGCCAAGGAGGCCACCGAAGGTGGTGAATCGGTGCAACAAACAGTGGCGGCGATGAAACAGATCGCCCAGCGCATCGGCATCATCGACGACATTGCCTATCAGACCAATCTGCTCGCGCTCAACGCCGCCATCGAGGCCGCCCGCGCCGGCGAACACGGCAAAGGCTTTGCCGTGGTGGCCGCCGAAGTGCGCAAGCTGGCCGAGCGCAGCCAAGTGGCGGCGCAGGAGATTGGCGAACTGTCCTCCAGCAGCGTGGAACTGGCCGAGAAAGCCGGCAAGCTGCTGGACACCATGCTGCCCTCGATCAGCAAGACCTCAGACCTGGTACAGGAAATCAGCGCAGCCTCAGAAGAGCAATCCAGTGGCGTGGCGCAGATCAACACCGCGATGACCCAGCTCAACCAGATCACCCAGCAAAATGCCTCCAGCAGCGAAGAGCTGGCCGCCACCGCCGAAGAAATGAGCAGCCAGGCCGAACAACTGCAACAGGCCATGGGCTTCTTTACCCTGGCCGGTGCTGCGCCCGGCCAGAGCAAGGCCGCCCCGCACCGGGCGCAGGTGAGCAGCAAGTCGACAAGCCATTTGCCGGCACACCCGCACACCCCAAGCAACCTTCATGCGGTGAATAATCCGCTGGAAGCCGAGTTCACCCGTTTTTGAATGGAGGCCACCATGGGCGCATTGCTTACCCGCGACAAAGCGCAACGCCTGGTAGAGGATGAGGCGCAATACCTGACCTTTATGCTCGGTGGCGAGATGTTCGCCATCGGCATTCTGGGAATCAAGGAAATTCTCGAATACGGCCAACTCACCAGCGTGCCGATGATGCCGAACTTTGTCCGCGGGGTGATCAACCTGCGCGGCGCCGTGGTGCCGGTGATCGACCTCGGCGC
>DAITLT010000026.1:0-19026 GCA_036835505.1 Pseudomonas sp. | reverse complement strand
CAAAGCCCGGCTGATAGATGGCGCCATTGTTCTGCGCCGCCGGCAAGGGCGTACGCGGCAGCACGGGCGAGTAGTACGGGTCATTCGGCTTGGCCGCGGGGGCCACACAGCCATTCAGCGCCAGGGCGCCGAACAGCGAGCAAACAATCATTAGCCGGTTCATACCTACTACCTCGCGGCGTGCTGCAACAACGGTGGAGTCAAACAACCAGCGCCACCGGGGGATTAAAGATTTTGAGTAATAAAGGAGAGCATCTGGTCGGCCGTGGAGATGACCTTGGAGTTCATCTCGTAGGCACGCTGGGTGGTGATCATGTTGACCAGCTCTTCCACCACGCTGACGTTGGAGTTTTCCAGGGTGTTCTGCAGCACCGTGCCCAAGCCGGTCAGACCTGGCGTACCCACCTGCGGCGCGCCGCTGGAGCCGGTTTCAAGGAACAGGTTGTTGCCAATCGCCTGCAAACCCGCCGGGTTGACGAAGTCGGCGGTCTGGATGTTGCCGATCACCTGCGGGGTCGGATCACCGCTGACGGTCACCGACACGGTGCCGTCTTCACCGACGGTGAAAGTCTGTACTTGAGCGGGCAGAACGATAGCCGGCTCTAGGGAGTAGCCCTGGGAAGTTACCAACTGACCATTGGAGTCAAGGTGGAAACTGCCGTCGCGGGTGTAGGAGACGGTGCCATCCGGTTGCAGAATCTGGAAGAAACCGCGGCCATTCACCGCCAGGTCCAGCGGCTGCTCGGTGGTTTGCAGGCTGCCCTCGGTGAACATCTTCGAGGTGCCGACAATCCGCACACCGGTACCCAACTGCAAGCCGGTGGGCAACTGGCTGTCCTGGCTGGACTGCGCGCCTGGCTGGCGACGGATCTGATAGAGCAAGTCCTGAAACTCGGCCCGATCGCGTTTGAAGCCGGTGGTCGAGACGTTGGCCAGGTTGTTGGAAATGGTCGTCAGGTTCATGTCCTGGGCGGACAACCCGGTTTTACTGACCCACAGAGCCGGAAGCATGGTGATTCTCCTCGTGCGCCGCAAACATGGCGCTACGCCTTGATAATTAGCCTGTCTGATTAACTAATCTGCAAAACCCGAGCCATCGCCGTGTCGTTGTCTTCGGCGGTGCGCATCATCTTCACGTGCAACTCGAACTGGCGCGACAGGGACAGAATCGCGGTCATTTCCTCAACCGCATTGACGTTGCTGGCCTGCAAGAACCCGGAGCTGACCTGTACATTGGCGTCCGCCTGCACCTGGCCCGTGCCTTTGAAGTGGATCATGCCGTCGGTTTGCTTCTCCAACTGCGCCGGGTCCGGGCGAACCAGCTTGAGCCGATCAACCTCGGCGATCACGCTCGGCCCCTCGCCCAGGGCGCGGATACTGATGGTGCCGTCCTTGCCGATTTCGATTTTCTGCTCCGGCGGCACGGAAATCGGCCCGCCATTGCCGATCACCGGCAAGCCACTGCCGGTGCGCAGCATGCCCAGGGCATCGACCTTGAGACTGGCGCTACGCACATAGGCCTCGCCGCCATCAGGCGATTGCACCGCCAGCCAGCCATCGCCCTCGACGGCGACGTCCAGCTCATTGCCGGTTTCCTGCAGCGAACCTGGAGAAAAGTCGGTGCCGGGCCGCTCGCTCATGGCATACACCCGCGACGGATGGACCTGGCCAAACAACGGCATCGAGCGCGCTTGCTCCAGATCACGCTGAAAGCCATTGGTCGAGACGTTGGCCAGATTGTTGGCATGGGCGCGCTGGGCCAGGGTGTTCTGGCTGGCGCCGGTCATGGCGACATACAACATCTTGTCCATGGCATTGCTCCGCGGTATGGGCTGAGAGGGCCAGATGCTTGACGCCAGGCCCTCAATTACCGACTACACAGCAAACCGCGTGCCACGGCCAAAACACACACCCAAGCAATTGATAATTAAGGGATTTAAATACAAAAAGCCCCACAAGGGGGCTTTAGGAGAAACGCCGCGGCGGTTATCTGCCGCCGGCGAGCGGGATTTACCGCGAACCGTGCGACACGCCGCTAGGCCTTAACGCAGGTTGATGATGGTCTGGGTGATCGCGCTCTCGGTTTCGATGGTTTTGGCGTTGGCCTGGTAGTTACGCTGGGCCACGATCAGGTTCACCAACTGGTCAGACAGTTCAACGTTGGAATCCTCCAGCGCACCGGACTGCAAGGCACCCAGGGTGCCACTGCGCGGCGTACCCACCACCGGCTCGCCGGACTCAAAGGATTGCGTCCAGGCCGTCTTGCCGGCCGGTGTCAGCCCCTGCTGGTTGGCGAAGTTGGCCAGCACCACCTGGCCCTGCACCTTGGACTGACCATTGGTGTAGCGGGCAAAGATAATCCCGGTGTCGTCCACCTCAAGGCCTGCCAACTGCCCCGTGGTATAGCCATCCTGGCTGACACTGCTGACGGCAAAGGCGCTGGAGAACTGGGTCGAGGGGCGCAAATCCAAGTTGATGCCGGTCGGGCTGGCAGCCGCACCATTGGGCGTCCAGACTGGCGGCACCGAGGTGTCCGCAGCGGCCGGCACCCAACCGGCCAGATCAAGGGTGCCATTGGCCCCTGCCACCAAGCCCACCCCCGGCGTTTGGGTAAGCAACTGACCGGACGCACTAAACGCCAATGCCGCCGTGTAAGGCGCCGTTGAAGTGGCCGGCGTCGCCGGGTTGCGCCCATCAATCAGCACATTCATCTGCCAGGCATTGGGCCCGGTTTTGAGGAAATACTGGGTCATCACATGGGAGTTACCCTGCGAATCATAGATATTGGTCGAGGTGGCCGAGTTGTAACTGGTGGGGTCGGAAGGGTTAAACGGGAGCGTCGTCGGCACCGTATTGGTTGAGTTCAAATTGAACGTCTGATCAACCTGGGTCGTGGCATTGGGCGCCTGACTGGCCGTCTGCACTTGAATATCGCTGACCACGCCATTTTGCAAATTGCCGTTGCCATCCACCGCATAGCCCTGCAGCTTGTAACCGAAGTTATTCACCACAAAGCCTTCCTTATCGGTACCAAAGTAACCGGCGCGGGTATAGCTGACATCGCCATTGTTGCTGGTAACAAAGAAGCCATTGCCGTTAACGGCCAAATCCAGACCGTTTTGCGTGTAGTTGATATTGCCCTGCTTGAACTGCTGCGACACATCCGAGAGCAGCACACCGCTACCCTGTGGGTTGGCGCCGCCGCCGAGCACCGAGGCCGCATAGACATCGGCAAACTCCGAACGTGACTGCTTGAAGCCCACGGTGCCGGCGTTGGCGATGTTGTTGCCGGTGACGTTGAGGTCACTGGTGGCTGCCCGCAGACCGCTAAGACCGATGTTAAACGCCATGCTGTACTCCTTTGCCGGTAACCCCGGCGCCTACAACCGCAAAATTATTGACCGATGACCTGAACCTTGGAGAGCCCGATGCTGCCCAGCCCAGCCAGGTTAAGCATCAGTTCGCCGCCGTTCTGCCCCAGGGTGACGCTGTCGACGTTGGCCGGCAGCAGGGTGGTCAGGCCCTTGGTCTCGGCCCCGTAGCTGGCCTGCGCCTCGAACTTGTAAGTGCCAGGCGGCAAAAGCTTGCCGCTGGCATCCTTGCCGTCCCACATAAAGCTGTGATTGCCGGCGGCCTGCTGGCCCATGTTGATGCGATTGACCACCGCGCCGGCACTGTCATACACGTTGACGTAGACATTGCTGCTGGTTGCCGGCAGCACCAGGCTGGCCTTGAAGGTCTCGCTGGTATCCACCACCGCCTTATCGGTGGGAATGATCACCTTGCGCCCGACCAGCGACGAGGCCTGCAAGGCCTGGGACGACTGATAACCGGAGAGCATCGACTCCATGCTGGTGTTGAGCTTGTCGACCCCCTCCACCGTGCTGAACTGGGCCAACTGGGCGATAAATTCGCCATTGTCCTGGGGAGACAGCGGGTCCTGGTTATTCAACTGGGCCACCAACAAATTGAGAAACTCGTTTTTGCCCAGCTCTTTGCTCTTGGCGGCCGGCGCCTTGATCTGATACTGATCCAGAACCGTGCCTGCCGCATTGACGCTACTGCTACTCATGCTGTTGTCCTCGTTGGCGGCTTACTGGCCCAGGGTCAATACGCGCTGCATCATCTGCTTGGCGGTGTTCATCATTTCAACGTTGGTCTGGAAGGCCCGGCTGGCAGAGATCATGTCGGCCATTTCCTCAACCACATTGACGTTCGGGTAATACACATAGCCATCGGCATCGGCAGCCGGGTGATCGGGCTCATAGCGCGGCGTCAGGCTGCCCTGCTCCTCGACCACACCGAGCACCTGAACCCCGGCGCCGGCCTGATCCTGCTCGGCAAACAAGGAGTCGCTGGCACCCTGTTGCGCGCCCTGGAATACGGTGGCGAACACCGGATGCCGGGCCCTGTAGGTCTGCTCGATGCTCGATGACACGGTCTCGGCGTTGGCGATGTTGCTGGAGATGGTATTTAACCGGGTGCTCTGGGCACTCATGCCGGTTCCGGCGATATTGAAGACACTGGCGAGGGACATGGCGTGGTTCTCCGTTATTCGCCGCGCAGGGCGCTGATCAAGCCTTTGAATTTGCTATTGAGCAGGGTGAAGCTGGCCTGAAATTGCACCGAGTTTTCGGCGTAGTTCGACTGCTCGATTTGCAGATCGACGGTGTTCTGATCCAGCGATGGCTCGGCCGGCATGCGATAACGCAGAGCCGCATCTGCCGACGCCAGCGCCTGGCCATCAAGGTGCTGGCTGTTGCTGCGGCTGAGCTGAAACTCGCCGCCCTTGGCCTTGGCATTTTGCTCGGCCAGTACCGCAGCAAAATCCAGATCCCGCGCCTTGAAGTTCGGCGTGTCGGCATTGGCCATGTTATTGGCCAAGACTTCGGCGCGCTGGGCACGAAAGCCGAGCGCTTTATCATGACCGTTGAGGGCGCGTTCGAAGCTGATGCTCATGATCGATAAACCTGTGCAGAAATTTGCCTGCAAAGGACAAAGCAAAGCCTATGCCATTATTTTTTATCGTTATATTTCAATGAGTTAGAAATAATGCAGAACGCTTGATGCGATAACAGCGGCAAGCGTCTTCCGCTCAAATGCCTGCCGGCGGCAATCCATCCAGAATTTTTGCCGCAAAAAAAAACGGGAGACCTAAGGCCTCCCGCTCTCTGACAGCATGGATGATCCGACTATTTAGCCTTGTAGATGATCCCCGGACTGCATTGCACCATCTGATAATGATCTGGCAGGCCGTTGAGCGCCTCTGAGGCACCCAGAAACAGGTAACCGCCCGGCTTCAGGGTGGCATGGATGCGCGTCAGAATGTCCTTCTTCACTTCCGCCGAGAAGTAGATCAACACATTGCGGCAAAACACGATGTCGAACTTGCCCAGGCTGGCGTAGCTGTCCAGCAGGTTCAAGGCGCGGAACTCGACCCGGCTCTTGATCGCCGGCTTGACGACCCAGCGGCCCACGCCTTTGGCATCGAAATACTTCTGCAGGCGCTCCTGGGACAAACCCCGGCCCATTGCCAGGCTGTCGTACTCCCCCGACTTGCAGGTCGCCAGCATGGAGCCGGAAAGGTCGGTGGCCACAATCTGCACACCGGCCTTGAGCTGGCCAAGGTTGCTGCGCTCGAACTCGTCGGTGGTCATCGACAGGGTGTAGGGCTCCTGGCCGGAAGAACAAGCCGCCGACCAGATGCGCAAGCGCTGCCCACCGTTGGCTTTGAGCATCTCGGGGAATACCCGATTCTTCAGCACCTCGAATGGATAGGTATCGCGAAACCACAAGGTTTCATTGGTGGTCATGGCATCCACCACCTGCTCGCGCAAGCCGCTACGCGGCTGTCCTTGCATGCGCTGCACCAGCTCACCCAGGGTCTTGATGCCTTGTTGTTCCATCAACTTGTTAAGGCGACTGGACACCAGATATTGCTTATTGCTGCCCAGCAAGATCCCGCAGGCCTTTTCCAGGAAGATACGAAATTGCTCAAAATCCAGGTTACCTGAAGACACTAAAGCCGCCTCACCGTTCATGTGCATTGCCAAAGGCCAGGCCCTCAGCTCCCATCTACTGCATTAATACGCTCAACCACCCGCGAAGCCAGCTCGTCTGGGCGAAACTTGGCGAGAAAGTCATCCGCACCCACCTTCTTCACCATGGCCTGGTTGAACACCCCAGAGAGCGAAGTATGCAGGATGATGTGCAGCTTCTGCATGCGCGGATCGGAGCGTATTTCAGCGGTCAAGGTGTAGCCGTCCATTTCCGGCATTTCGATGTCCGAGATCAGCATCAAGAACTCGCGCTCCGGCTGCTTGCCCTCCTCGACCATCTTGCGCAGATAGTCGTAAGCCTCACGACCATCATTGAGCGCCACGACCTCGACCCCGACCGTCTCCAGGCAGCGAATCACCTGCTTGCGCGCCACCGAGGAGTCATCGCAAATCAGCACCCGCTTGGATACCGCCTTGGCCTGGGTCTCGACATCAATGACCCCGGCGGAAATCACCTCGGAAGTGGGCGCGACTTCAGCCAGGATTTTCTCAACGTCGATGATCTCCACCAACTGCTGATCCAGGCGCGTGACTGCCGTCAGGTAATGGTCGCGCCCAGTGCCCTTGGGTGGTGGATGAATCTCTTCCCAGTTCATGTTGACGATGCGCTCCACCGAGCGCACCAGAAAACCCTGAACCTTGGTGTTGTATTCGGTGATGATCACAAAACTGTTTTTCAGATCATTCAAACCGACCCGACCCGTGGCCATGGCCAGGTCGAGAATGGGAATAGTGCCGCCCCGAATGTTCGCCACGCCACGCACAACCGGGCTGGACTTGGGCATGATGGTGAGATTGGGGCATTGCAGCACCTCCTTCACCTTGAACACGTTGATCCCGTACAACTGGCTGCCATCGAGCCGAAACAACAGCAATTCAAGACGATTCTGCCCTACCAGCTGGGTACGCTGGTTAACCGAATCCATTACACCGGCCATGCCCCGACTCCTTATCTAAGTCACCGTCTGCACCGCTTAGCGTAGCAGGCGGCACGAGCCTTGCTTTTCAATTGCCATGAACGCAAAACCGACATTTATTCGACACCTGATGGCAACGCGCCTTCAGCTGCTGCGTGTTTTACCTGCTTTGCTCGGGTTAGGCTATAGCCTGCCTGTTGCGGCCGCCACAACCCTGCCTGAGCAACTTATCGGCATAACCCAGGCGTTTCTTGAGCAAGCCGTCACCACGCATTTAGAGCGTAGCGAAATCCAGGCGCGGCATGGGATTGAAATTCAACAAATCGACCCGCGCCTGCGTCTGCCTGCCTGCGATCAGCCCTTGAGCGCAAGCCTGGAGAGCCCGGCACAACCGATCGGCCGGGTTACCGTGCGGGTACGCTGCGCCGGCAGCAGTCCGTGGACGGTGTTTGTGCCGGGGCAGGTACATATTTATCGGCACGTGGTTGTCGTCAACCGCCCACTCAAGCGCAAAGCCATCCTCAGCCCCGCCGATTTGGTACTGGTCGAACGCGACATCGGCCTGCTTAATCAGGGCTTTTTAACCGCCCGCGAACAAGCCGCCGGCAAGAAATTGACGCGCCCAGTGCTGCCTGATCAGGTGCTTACCGCCGCCCACCTGGAGCAGGCCGAGGTCATCCACAAAGGCGACCAGGTGGTGATCACCGCCCGCAGCGCCAGCGTCAGCGTACGCATGCCCGGCGAGGCACTATCTGATGGCGCCACGGGCGAGCAGATTCGCGTGCGCAATCAGCGCTCGGAACGGGTGATCAAGGCCCGCGTAACCGGCCCTGGACAGGTTGAGGTCGCCATGTAAGGCAGATTTACCTGGCATCTGCCGGCAAGGTTTTTCTACACTGGCAATAACACATGAACGAATGCCCTAAAGTTTCTCTCGGTGCTGCCGAAAAACAGGCAAGCGTCCACATAGTCTTCGAGGTTTCGCATCATGGTCATCGACATCAACCGGTTAAACAACGCCCCCGCCGCCGCGGCCAATGGGCGCACCGGCACTGCGCAAACAGCCGCCCGCAGCGATGCCGAGAGCGCGCGCCAGACTGCACCGAGCAGCGTTGCCGCAGCGACCAGCAAGGCTGGCGAATCCGTGCAACTGAGCAGCGATGCCCAGCAACTGCAAAAAGCCACCAACAAACTCAACGACCTGCCAAGCGTCGATAAAGAGCGCGTGGCACGCCTCAAGCAGGCCATCAGCGACGGCAGCTATACCGTGGACAGCCAGCGGATCGCGAGCAAATTGCTAGATTTTGAGTCCCGCCGCTAAAGCCCAAGGCCGCGCCGGGGAAGCTGGACGCCCAATTCCCAGAGCACGCTATGCACGACATAACCCTGCTGCAGCTATTAAGTGACGACATCGACACCAGCCAGCAACTGCTGATGCTGATCCAGGATGAATTCAAGGCCCTGGGTGAACGCGACCTGCCGCAACTCGAACACCTCCTCAGCCGCAAGCTGCCGCTCCTGAGCCTGCTTGAACAACACGGCCGGCAGCGCAGCGAGCTGCTCCAGAGCCTGCATCTAAGCGCCGACCAGCAAGGCCTGGAGCAACTGGCCGCAGACTCCCAACACGGCGATCAACTGCTCAGCCGCAGCGCCCAACTGAGCGCACAGCTTGAGCAATGCCGCACGGCCAATCTCCTCAATGGCCGGGTAATTCGCAGCAACCAGAGCGCAACCAGCAGTGTGCTGGGCATTTTGCGTGGCGCGGAAACCCCCAATCTCTATGACAGCCGCGGCAGTACCGCTAGAATCGCGCAACAGCGCCCGCTTAGTCAGGCCTGAACCGCGCGCAAAGGACATGCCGGCACAATGCCAGTATGCTAGTGCGCAAAACTTGCGTTTGGAGAGTCGCGGATCGTGTCCACCCCATTCACCGAAGACGGCGGCCCACAGCCACCCAAGGTATTGAAAACTGCCGCTGAAATCTTCGCCAACCTGCGCCACCTGCAAGACCATCACGACCCGCTGATCATCAGTTTTGCCGAACGCAGCCAGCGCTTTCAAAGCTACCTGGTGGCGATCAATCGCGAGCGCGGCCTGCTGGCCCTGGATGAGCTGGTACCCAACGATGGCGAGCGTTTTTTACAAAACGGTGAAAGCTTCAAGGTCGAGGGCTTCCATGACGGCGTGCGGATCGCCTGGGAATGCCAGCAGCGCGTGCAAATCGGCGAGCTGGACGGCGCCCGCTGTTACTGGAGCGGGCTGCCCGCCGAGGTCATTTATCATCAGCGCCGCAACGCCTTTCGCGCCCCGCTCAAGCAAGGCCAACTGCTGGGCGTTGAGCTGGCCGGCGACAAGCTTGGCAGCGGCATCAAGGGCCAGTTGCTGGACATCTCCGCCACCGGGTGCCGCCTGCGCTTTCCTGGTGATCTGGGCAGCCGCCTGCAAGCCGGCCAAGTCTATGAGCGGCTCAGCATCAAGCTGCCCTTCGGCAGCATTACCACCGCCGTCGAACTACGCCACCTCAGTTATGTAGACAAAGTCGCCATGACCTTTGCCGGTCTGCGTTTTTACCGCATGGACGGCCTGGCTCAACGCAGCATTGAGCGTTTTGTCTATCAAGTGCAGCGCGAGGCGCGCCAACTCGACTGAACAGCATCCGCCCTAATCTGTTGCACAGCACAAGACCAGGCGGTCTGAAGCGCTAAAACAGATTGAGCAACAACACGGGGCGCGCGCATACTCGGCAGGCAGTTGATTCAAATCAAGCAATGCGCAACGGCCTCAAGCTAGGCTCGCTCGCTTGCAATAAACTGCTCTCGCAGGATTATTTGCGACGATTAAATTGATGGCGGCCAACGTTGATTTCGCACTGATTCAACCTACAAGCCAGGTACCACGATTACCAAGCCATACCGACACCGACCGCATCATTCGCCTTGAGGAAACACCATGAAGAAGTTTTTCACTCCGCTGCTGGCTTTGGGCGCCGCTCTGAGCATGCAGTCCTCCCTGGCCGCCGATACCGCCGCCGCTGAAGCACTGTTCAAGAGCAAGCCTTGCGCCGCATGCCACAACCTCGACATGAAGATGGTCGGCCCAGGCCTCAAAGAGGTAGCCGCCAAGTACGCCGGCACCGCAGGCGCTGCTGACCTGCTGGCCGGGCGCATCAAGAATGGCACCGTTGGCACCTGGGGCCAGATGCCGATGCCAGCCAACCCGGTGACCGAAGCCGAAGCCAAGCTTCTGGCTGAATGGGTGCTGAGCCTGAAGTGATCCAACGCAGGGCGTCAGGCGACTGACGCCCTCGCACCTCGGCGCGGCCTTCTGCGGCGCTACTGACCTGATCCAGGTCGTCCTCCCCTGTACCAGCCCATCTAACGCGTAACGCGAACCCCATCGACCTCTTGTCTGGGCGGAGCAACCGTGCGTGCCGCACAAGCAATAGTGTCTGTCTGGGTGATGCGGCGCCGTTGGCGCGGCGCGGTTTTATTCGCACAGAACAAAACCAGGCTGCCAGCGCGGTAACGCCCTGGCAGCCTGGTTTTGTCAAATCAGCCGAAAAGCCGTGCGCGAGTGCGGCCGGTCAGTGGCTGCCGGCGCCGTGCATGCCGGCATGCTGGGAGGCCGAGGATTGTTGCAGCACTGCCTGGTCGATCTCGGCGAAGCGCAGCACGCGGCCACCGTGCATGGAAGCCAGTTTCTGCGCCGCCGACTGCTCGGAAAACACCCCAAGCACCGCGCCCATGGCGCCCTTCAGACCGCTATTGGCAAGGCCCACCACATAGAAGGCCTGGGTCGCATCGATCAGATGGCTGTCGTCGGGCGCGGCCCATTGGCTGCGGCCCATGTCATGCACATACAGCTTGGCGCCGCCGATGCGGTTTTCCGGCTGCAACCACCAGCCGAGCATTTCCGCGGCGGAGCAGAACTTCTTGACCCCCGAAGCGTCCACCGCCTGGCCCTTGGGCCCTGGGAAGTCGGTGATGATCATGCCGCACACATGGCATTCATCGGTGGCGTGAAAGGCCACCGGATCGAGGCTCTTCTGCTCCTTTTCAGGTTCGGCGCAGGCCATCAGGCCAAGCCCCAGCAGCATTGCCAGCAAGGTTTGCGTGCTGTGTTTGAACAGGCGTTTCATGGTTACTCCTCAATGCTTAAAAAACCGGGCGCCCAGGCCGGCCTGACACATAGCGTGCCAGGCCAAGGCGCTTAGGTTGGACGGCGCAGAATCACCCAATAGGCCAGCAGCAGCGGCACCCCGACCCACAGCAGCAGGCACAGCCACAGCCACCAGCCGCCAATCGGCAAGTCGCCCCCCAGGGCCATCACCCCGGCGGCAGTGCCGCTGTCGGCAAAGCCGGACAGGTTGATCAGCCGATAGACATCCGCCGGGTTGAGCAACAGCAGCCAAGGCAACAGATCCGGACTGAACTTGCCCTGGCTCAGCACCAGCAGCGCCAGCAAGGCCAGGTCAAAGACCAGAACAAAGGCAAACCACACGCCCAGGGCCAGGCCGGCGGCGCTGGATTTCTCCGTGACCTTGCTGCTGAGCACATAGGCCATGGCCAAAAACACCCAGCCGAGCAGCGTGCTGGACAGCATGAAGCGGCCAAAGGCCCAAACCAGCAGGCCCAGCTCGACATCCTTGACCAGCACGGCGATGGCCAGGGCCGCGCAACCAAAGCCAATCAAAGTGGCCAACGCCAGAATCAGGCCGTGGCCGACAAACTTGCCGAGCAGCAACTGACCACGCCCCAGGGGATAGGTCAGCAACAACATCAGGGTGCCACCCTCGTCCTCACCGACCACGGCGTCATAGGCCAGCAGCAAGGCGATCAGTGGCACCAGAAAGGTGGCCAGGCTGGCCAGGCTGGCGATGGTCGCCGGAATCGAGGTAAAGCCCAGTTGCCCGGAGGCCGCTGCGCCGAGCCAGGCGATGCCCACCGCCAATACGGCGAACAGCAGACTGATGGCCAGCAACCAACGGTTACGCAGGCCGTCGCTGAGTTCCTTGCGGGCGATATTCCAGATTTGCGTCATGCCACGCCCTCCGCGGCCTGGGTGGTACGGGCCTTATCCATGTAATAGCGGTACAGATCCTCCAGCGACGGCTGGTGGATATCGATGTCTTGCGCCTGGCCATCGCCGAGCAACTGGCGCAGCAGGTCGAGCTTGTGGCCGTTGATGGCGACCACCTCAATGCCATCGGCACCGATCGTGCGGGCCTTGTGCCCCTCGCCATGCCAGCGCTGCAACAGTTGCTCGCTGTGTTGCAGCCCGCTGGCGCGGATCAGCGCCGGCAGACCGGCATCCTCGCGCAGGCTGCTCAGGCTGCCGACGGCTTGCAGGCGACCGTTGGCGAGGATCGCCGCACGATTGATATGCGCCTCGACCCCCGGCAACACATGGGAGCAGAGAATGATGCTGGTGCCCTGCTGGCGCAGGCGATCAATCAGTTGGTAGAGATCCTGGGTGGCGATCGGGTCGAGGCCGACCGTGGGCTCATCGAGCAACAGCAAGCGCGGCGCACCGAGCAATGCCTGCGCCAGTCCCAAACGCTGACGCATGCCCTTGGAGTAGGTCTTGACGCGCCGATGCATGGCCGCCGCCAGGCCGACCTGCTCCAGCAAGGCGTCCACCTGATTGAGCGCCGCGCCCTTGAGACGAGCGAAATGGCACAGAGTCTCGTGCCCGCTGAGCTGGGCGTAAAAGGTCACGTTCTCCGGCAGATAGCCCAACTGACGCCTGACCTGCGCGTCGCTGGGGTTGCGCCCAAGCACCTGTACGCGTCCACGGCTGGCCTGCAGCAGGCCCAGAATCAGTTTCATGCTGGTGGTCTTGCCGGCGCCGTTATGGCCAAACAGGCCCAGCACCTCACCCTCGCCCAGGCACAGATTGAGGTCGTGCAGCACGGTCATGGCACCGTAGTGCTGGCTGACGCCTTCGATTTCGACGGCATTCATGGTTTTGGCTCCTGACTGGCGGGCAGCAAATCGGTAGTCGGCAGTTGCATCAGCGGGTGGCTGTCCTGCACGCCAGGGTATTTGATCACCGGGAAGGCCCGTTGCACCCAGCGCAACATCTCGATGCCGGGACTGTTCATCAACAGGCGCACCTGGGGGTACATCCAGACCAGGCGGTCAACGTTGTCGTTGGGTTCATAGGCAATGTCGCCCAGGCCATCGTTGTTGCGATCCCAGCCCAGGTAATCGCTCCAGTAATTGCCGCGGCCTTGTTGCGACCACTCCTGGGTGCGAATGGCCACGTACTTGACCTGCTGGCGGTTGTCGACAAAGGCGTTGCCGGCGATGCGGTTGTCTTCGGAGCCGGCGGTCAGGTGGATACCCAACGCGCTGCGCTCGAAGTGGTTGTGCTCGATGCTGTTGAACAGCGAGTTGTAGATAAACAGCGCCTTACCCTCGGCCCCGGAAATCATGCTGTCGCCGGTGGTGCCGCTGCGCACATCGCTGACGAAGTTATCGCGCAGGGTCGAATAGGTGATGTAGTTCATCAGGATGCCGTAGTTCTCATCCTGCTCGGAGCGATTGCCGATCACCGTCAGCTTGCGGCTCTGCATCAGCGCATAGCCGGTGCGCGTGCGCCGGGTGATATTGCCGAGCAACTGATTGTCGTTGGCAAACATGTAATGCACGCCGTAGCGCACATCTTCCAGGGTATTGCCCTGCAGCAGGTTACCGTTGGAGGTGTCGATATAGATGCCGTCGCGGGCATCGCGCACCTGGTTGCCGATCACCTTGGCGCCATGGGCGGCATATAAATGGATGCCGTTGCCGCGGTCCTGGGAGCGGATGCCTGGATCACCCTGGATGTTGTTGTCGAGCAGGCGGACATCCGCCGCGCCATCCACCCAGATGCCGAAACCTGGGCCTTGCAGGCGGTTGCCCTGGATTACCGCGCCACGCGCAGCGGCCTGAATAAACACGGCGGCGTTCATTGCCGTCATGTCACGACCCCAATCGAGCAGCGTGCAGCCCTCGACGGTCACCTCAGGCGCGTTGATCAGCAGGCCATTGCCCTGGCCTTGCCCGTGCAGAACGGCGCCTGGCTCGCAGCGGATATGCATCGGTTGATCGACGCTGAACGAACCCTGGTAATCGCCGGCCGGCAGCCGCCAGCGGTTCTCGCCCTCGGCCTGCAGCGGCAGCGCGGTGATAGGTTGCACTGCGGCCTGGGCCGCGCCGGTGAAAATCAGCAACAGCCACAGCGCACGGGCGTGAAGCGAAACAATGGCCTGAGGTCTGAGCACTGCGTATACCTTGCCTCTCGACCCCCAAGGGGCTCGAGCACTAAATGGGGACGTAGCCCGCAAGCCCGCCGCAAGCCGCTTACAAAGCGCTTGCCGAAGGTTTGCAGACCACGAGTTTGATACCTAAAGCCCCGCCCCAGAAACGCCTGGGGCGGGAAGCGGGCCGTTAGGCCGGCTCAACCAGCATGCGACCGACCATTTCCATGTGCAGGGCATGGCAGAACCAGCTGCAGTAGTACCAGTGCAGGCCTGGCTTATCGGCGATAAAGGTGATCGACGAGGTCTGCTGCGGGCTGATTTCCATGCTCGCACCATGGTTGACCATGACGAAGCCGTGGGACACGTCTTCGATCTGGTCAATGTTGGTGATGGTCACGGTGACTTCATCGCCCTGCTTGACCTTGAACTCCTGCACGCCATAGGACGGCGCCATGGAGGTCATGTACACGCGCACCTTGTTGCCGTCACGGATGACCTTGTTGTCGGTCTCCAGGTTGATGCCATCCTTCTTCGCCCGTGCCACGGTAGGCGCGAAGAACGGATCATCACGGTCCCAGATCTTCTTGGTCTTGACCTGGTCACGACGGGCCATGGTGCAGTCATGGGGCTCGGCAAAGGTCGGGCCGTCATGTACCAGCTTCATTTCCTCACCGGAGATGTCGATCAACTGGTCGTTCTCTGGGTGCAGCGGGCCAACCTGGAGGAAGCGGTCCTTGGAGAACTTGCACAGGGCAACCAGCCACTGGCCATCGGCTTCACTGGTTTCACACAGCGAGGCGTGGATGTGCCCCGGCTGGTACTGCACATCGAGCTTCTGCTTGATGTAGTTGACCTTCTCGCCCTTATAGGCGCGTACCGCGTCGGCCATGTTCCACTTGACCACCTGGCTGTCGATAAACAGCGTGGTGTAAGCGTTGCCACGACCGTCGAAGGTGGTGTGCAGTGGGCCCAGGCCCAGCTCTGGCTCACCGACGATGGTGTCGCGCGGGTCCTTGAGCTTGTCGGCAAACAGGTCAGGCAGCTTGGCGATTTCGATCATCGATACGGTCGGCGACAGCTTGCCGTTGGCAATGAAATACTTGCCGTCCGAGGAAGTGTTGCAACCGTGCGGGTTCTTCGGCACCGGAATGTAGCGGGTGAACTCACTGTTCTTGTCGCCGTTTTTACGACCATCCAGCACCGGCACCTTGGAGTCGCCCAGGGTGATGAACTTGCCGGCCTTGACCGCTTTCTCCGCGGCGTGGATGTCGAATACCACGACCCAGTCGCGCTCGTTGCGCATCATGCCGCCGAGATCGTAGGCCTTTTCCGAGTTGTAGCAGGTGGCCGCGGCGAAACGCCCGGTGTAGTCGGCATCGGTGTTATCGAGGTTGCCGTCGACGATGATCTGGAAGGCCATCTCCATTTTTTCGGCGTCGATGACGTTGTACATGGTGTAGCTGTTCTTATCCTGCAGATCGAAGATCTTGCCATCGTTAGGATGGGGGATAACGAACTCGGCGTTGGCGTACACATACTTGGTGTAGGGCACTTTCTGCAGACGCAGGCCGTGGATCGACTGGCAGTTCGGAATGGTCAACATCTTGTCGCACTTCATGATATCCAGACGGATACGCGCAACGCGGGTGTTGGCCTTGTCGTTGATAAATACGTACTTGCCGTCGTATTTACCATCAACCATGGAGATGTGCGGGTGGTGACAGTCGCCGTTGAGGAACTTGGCGCTGTCGCCCATGATCGCGCGGCTTTCGTTGGTCAGACCCCAGCCGGTGGCGGAGTCGACGTTGAACACCGGAATACGCATCAGCTCGCGCATGGACGGCAGGCCCAGCACGCGCACTTCACCCTGGTGACCACCGCTCCAGAAGCCGATGTAGTCGTCCAGCTCGCCAGGGGCGACGTGGACCTTCAGCTTGGCTTCTTTGGCCGCAGCTGCCCAGGACTCACGGCTCATCACCGCACCGCCCAGCGCCGTGGCGCCGACCAGAGCAGCACCTGTTGCGGCGCTGGCACCGAGGAAACCGCGACGGCTCAGGCCGCTTGCTTCGGTCTTTGACGAAACCGCCTTGGACTCGATCACGGGGCTGTTGTTGGACTCTTTATCGTTCATCAATTGTGCTCCTTGGCTAAATAAATTCGGTCTGTCGACCACCTACACACCCGCCGTTAACCGGCTTGGGTAGGCACTGCTACTTGCACTACGGGTATCAGTTCGGCGCTGTCGGGGGCCTTCTTGCTGCGCTTCTTACGCTTGAGAAGCAGCGGCGGGCATTTGTTGTCGTTGTGGTAAGTCATCTGGCAATCGAGGCAGTAATGGCACTCGTTGGCATTGATCTGACCGTCCGGGTGGATCGCCTGGATCTCGCACTCGTTGGCACACACCTGGCACGGGCTACCGCACTCCTTGCGCCGCTTGAGCCAGTCGAACAGGCGGAACTTGCTCGGGATGGCCAACGCTGCGCCCAGCGGGCAGATGTACCGGCAGTAAACCTTGCGGGTGAAAATATTGATCACCAGGAGCAATACAGCGTAGAGCACGAACCACCACTGACGATCGAACTTGAGGGTGATGGCGGTCTTGAACGGCTCCACTTCGGCGAAACGCTCGGCGGTGGACAGCGACTCCAGGGACAGGCCAAACAGCAGCAGGAGGATGATGTACTTGATCGCCCAGAGCCGCTCATGCACCGCGAACGGCAGTTCGTACTGGCGGATTTTCAGCTTGCGCGCCGCCTCGTTGATCAGCTCCTGCAGGGCGCCGAACGGGCACAGCCAGCCACAGAACACGCCACGCCCCCAGAGCAGAATGCTCGCCGCGGCAAAGGTCCAGAGGATGAAGATCACCGGATCACTGAGGAACAGCTCCCAACGGAAGTCCTGCACCAGGGCATGGACGAAGGTCAGAACGTTGACCACCGACAACTGCCCCAGGGCGTACCAGCCGATAAACACCACGGTGAACACCAGGTAACCGCGACGCAGCCAGTGCAGGAAGTGCGGACGCTGGGTGAACTTGTCCTGGAGGAACAGGATCACCGTGAGCAGCAGCAGGGCCACACTGATCACGCCAACCTGGAAGCTCTTCTGATACCAGATATTCAGCCACAGCGGCCGATTGGCCTCCTCGATCGCCGCCAGCTCGGCAGCCGTCGGCAGCGGGCGCTCCAGGTACTCTTCGGGCAGCTGATAGGGCAGTTCGAAGCTGCTGAAAATACCGCTGGTTGGCCCGGTCTGACGTTTGACCAGCAACTCCAGAACCCAAGGCGAACCCGGATCGAAACCGGCCGGCTCGCGCATGATAAAGATGGCCATCTCGCTGAAGTCCGGCATGCCCTCGGCGTAGACATCGCTCAGACGCTCGAAGTCGCGGTCACGGAAGCTGATGGTCTCACCGAACTGGCGCAGTTGCAGGCGATCGAAAATACCGCCGCGCACATAGCCTGAGCCCTTGAACGAATAGATGCCGTTACCGAACACGCCAATCGCATGCTCGCCCGGCTTGAGGGTCTTCATCAGGGCCTGGTACTGGCTGTCGCCGAGCAGGTTACGGCCGATGGTCGGCGGATTCAGGTGGGCGCCGTACAGGTCAATAAAGGTTTCGTCGACCTGATCGGCAGCGGCCTCATCAAAGCCCTCAGCCTCACTGCCCTTGAAGGCCGCATCGACCTGACCACGGGTCAGGTGCAGGCGACGGATCGCGCCATTGCCGGTCAGTTGAGTCCAGTCGGCAGGCTGATAAACATCCTCACGCACCGTGGCCGGCTTCTGCGCCACCCCGCCATCATCGGCAGCCAGGCCCAGGGACACGGCCACCTTGAGGGCCGCACGCATGATCACCTCGTTCACCACCATGACGGTCACGGTGGCGCCGGTCACCGCATCGACGGTGACCGCCTCCGGGTCGCCGGAACGCCCGACCACTACCCGCTGGGTGACCTTGACGCCTTTGTACTTGGCGGTGAAGTCGTGCAGCTTGGCCTCGGGAATACCGACCAGCAGGATCGGCTCATGGTGCTCCAGCACATAGGCGTCCTGAATCACCCCGACGGCATCAAGGATCACCTGCATATTGATCGGCTTGCCCGAATAAGCCGGAATATCAACGACATCCTGGGTCTGAAAGGCATAACCGAGGACTTTGTCGCCGTGCGTCAAGGTGCGCACTTTAAACTCACCCTCGGGCTGCGAGGCCGTCACCCCATCCGGAAATACCAGATTGATGCGTGTCTGTTCAATATCGCCATAATCCTTGGCCTGGACACTTTGCAGGGCGACACAGGCAAAAACCAGCAACAACAAACACGCATTCTTCCATGCGTACAAATAACTGCTCGCTACACGCCGATTGATATTCATGGTTTATCTAAAGCCGACAATGAAGATGCGCACATGGTACTGCCTCGCCCCCTCATTCTATTGATCAGGATCAACCTGTGCGCATCCTGCGTCAATCCGTCGCAATGTTCCAATCCCGCGAGCCAGAGCCGCCAAAACCGGGCCTTTGGCGCCACCCTGCACGCAGCAAAAGGTGAATTTTAGGCCGCCACCATGGCCCGGAAAGGCTCGAGAAGGGCACGCAACGACCCTCCTGTAGGCCATTACCGGCAAATATCCACCGTTCAACGCAAGATCAGCGAATAACCGCGACAATTGGCCGTCGCGACATTGCCGCGCGCACTAGCACCGCGCGCAATAAGTATTACAAGTTAATTCTAAAATAATTAGGGCCTGTTCCCGTTTCATCGCGAGCCGCGTTGCTGCGAGAAATGGTCCCCGGTTAGGC
>DAITLT010000025.1:18112-19268 GCA_036835505.1 Pseudomonas sp. | reverse complement strand
TGACCTAGAACCGTTGATTTGAGCAGGGGCAAGACGTTTAGGATTCAAATCCCCCGACCCACCAAATGCACAAACCTAAGCCATTGATTTTACTAGTCAATTTAAATTGTTTTTGCTTTTCTGGGTGTCGAGCGTCCCGAACGTGTCACACCTGAAACGGACTACCAGTAGTCCGGCTTAACTATCGCAGGCTTCTTGGGTAGAGGGACTTTCGGCGGTAGTTGGCAGGCAGCCAACTCAGACTCAGCCATGTAGCGACGCATCCAGTCGGAGTTCGCCTTGAGTGACCCCGGCGCTTCGCGGGTAAGCTCGCCTCCCTCGACACGGTGAGGCAGGATCACACCCAACCGAATGTGCGGAAAATCCGCCCGAATGGCGGCAAGCGCAGGAGCAAGATCGGTATCACCCGACACCAAAACAATTTGCTCAATCTGCAACTGATCGGCACGACAGGCCGCACGGTACATACCAAGGGCAAGATTTACATCAGTCTCTTTCTCTTCAAGCTGCCAGATAGCAACCTGGTCCTGCCTAGAAGCTGTCTGGCCATCGACGAATCGAGGGGCATAGCCTCTTGCAAGTCGATGCTTACCAAGAATGACCTCAACCCCTCGGGCCTGTAGGGCTCGAATGTAGCGACTCTGGGCATCATTTGACGCCTGCCCACGAGTGGCAAGTCGAGCGATCACAGGAGAGGTGTAGTAGCTAACCGACAAGACTTCGGCAGCAGGTACTTGGATGCGCAGGATGGCGGAAAGCAGTGCGGGTAGATCCAACCACTTATGGGGTGATCCATGAAGCACGCCGTAATAGAGGTTGTAGCCGTCTACGAAAAAAGCTGTTCGCACAAATCCTGATCCCTAGAAACGAAAAAACCGGCACTGAGGCCGGTTTCTTCACCCTAGGCTAAAGCTGAACTTAATCGGCCCGCCAAGGGTTGAGTCGTGTATAGAGTATTACGCAAAACACCACACGAAACAACACGAAACAACACGAAACCACACAGAGCCACACGCTCAGTTCAGTTGGCGTAGTCAATCTGAGCAAGGCCGCGCAGTTCGTTATATACCGCTCGCAAATAGCCCAATTGATGCGACAGTCGCTGGCCAATCTCGCCCGCTGCGTCGGCAGGCGCGTCGGGGCATGGGCGCTGACC